>JACMOE010000379.1 GCA_014378185.1 Gemmatimonadaceae bacterium
CCCCCGCCTCCACGCCGCCCATGGACGGTGACCCCACTGCCGTGCCGGATCGATACCGCGCCGTGAGCCCGGTGGAGCGTGTGCCACTTCGCGTGCGCGTTCGCCTTGTGCATGGTGATGCCGACGCCATCGTCCCGCTGGCGCAGAGCCGAGTTTTCGACGAACGCAATCGTGCCGCTGGTGGCACGTCGGAGCTGTTCGTGGTTGCTGCTGCCGGTCACTTCGACCTCGTGGCGCCCAGCTCCGAGGCGTGGGCGACGGTGCTGTGTGCGCTGCATTCACTCGTGCCGTGCGTAGCACGCGCCGGCGACCGATGACACACATGGTGAGGGATCCGGATTTCGAGGCGC
Organism: Gemmatimonadaceae bacterium; assembly: GCA_014378185.1. GTDB lineage: Bacteria > Gemmatimonadota > Gemmatimonadetes > Gemmatimonadales > Gemmatimonadaceae > AG11. The sequence continues at coordinate 351 of JACMOE010000379.1, forward strand.
GCATTCGCGCGAGCTTCGCCACGCAGAAGTTCATGGCCACGCTCGGTGCACGACTGGAACGCGTCGCGCCCGGTGAAGTGACGATCGCGCTGCCCTTTCGCGCCGACCTCACGCAGCAGAACGGATTCCTGCACGCCGGTGTGGTGACGTCCGTGGTGGACAGCGCGTGCGGCTATGCGGCATTGAGCGTGATGGAGCCCGGCGCGGACGTGCTCTCGGTGGAGTTCAAGGTGAATTTTCTGGCACCAGCGCAGGGCTCGGAGTTTCTCGCCGTGGGGCGAGTGGTGCGGGCCGGGCGCACGCTGGTGGTGGTGTCTGGGGAACTGCTCGCGGGGGGAACCGTTGTGGCGCTCATGCAGGGCACCATGATCGCCCGGTTTGACAGTCCGACAGTCTGACCCGCATCGCGCCTGCAGCGCTCGCTCGCCTGACAGCGGGTCAACTGACTGGTCGGACAGTCATGATGCCACACAGCCGGGTCATTGATGCTACCGCTTCCGTGGGCTGAGACTTGACGCCGAAACATTTTTGTAGTACGTTGTCCGTACAAACAAGGAGACTTCGATGCTTGCCGACGCAGCTCAAGCGTACCTCGACCTGCCCGCTGATGATCGGCTGGAAACGCGGTTGCCCAAGGTCCTGAAGCGACATGCGGAAACCGTCGCCAAGGCCAAAGGGGAGACGTTGTCGGAATACGTCGTCAAAATTCTGGCAGAGCGGGTCGCCGACGAAATCGGCAGCACGCAGGAGTGGCGGTTGACTGCGACCGAGCAAGCCGCCCTGCTCCAGGTTCTTGCAGCACCGGCGCCGTCGACGGCGGCGCTGCAGGCGGCAACGCGGCGCGCTGAAAAACTCTTCGGAACCTGAAGTCGCCGCGCTTCTCCCTCGTCCAGCTCGCGCCGACGCACGACCTCGAGCGCTTCGCGTGCGGCAAGCATCCAGGTGCCGCAGAAATCGACGAATACCTGAAGACGAGCGCCCTCGCCGAGCAGAGCGCCGGGCTGAGTCAGGTCTGGGTTGCGCTCGACTCACATGATGCGGCTGTCGCGGGTTACTTCACCCTGTCGCCTCTGTCAGTACCGATCAGCCCGGAAGTTCTCGCTCAGTTGGGGATGGGCACTGTCCCATATCGCGCAGTGGGCGGATATCTGCTCGGCAGACTCGGAGTAGCGGTCCACCGTCAGGGCGAGGGACTCGGCGGCGTGCTGGTCGCCGCTGCGATCAGGACGGCGAGGCAGGCGCAAAGGGACGTGGGCGGGGCCTTCGTGGCCGTTGACCCCAAGAACGATCGACTTCTCAAATGGTATGAAGCACTCGATTTTGGCTTTCCAAGGTTGGACCCCAGGAGTTCAACGAGACGGCGTCTCATACTGAAACTCTGACCAGCCGAAGCGAATTCTGAAAAAGTCATGATGCCACACAGCCGGGTCGCTATGTAAAGCGACCCGGCTGTGTAGCAAATAGCTGATAGACGTCTGTTGGCCCGCTGTCGGACAGTCAGACCGTCAGACTGTCCGACGTTTGTTCAATGCGCTGCCAGCTTGTCCGTCCACAGCGACGCGTACTGCTTCTTCAGCGCCGCGATCTTCGGCGCATCGTTGTAGTAGATGTACGGGTCGTTCGGGTGCAGCGTCGCATAGTCCTGATGGTACGACTCGGCAACATAGAACGTGCTCACCGGTGCGATCTGCGTCACGATCTTCTCACCACCCTTCGAGCGCTGCGCGACATACGACAGCGTGGCCGCCTTCTGGGCGTCGTTCGTATAGAACACGGCGGAACGATACTGCGTGCCGTGATCCGGACCCTGCCTGTTGAGCTGCGTGCCATCGTGCGCGACGGTGTAGAAGACGTCGAGCAGCTTGGCATATGACACCCTGGCCGGATCGTAAACCACGCGCACCGCCTCGGCGTGACCCGTTGTGCCGGTGCTGACATCCTCGTAACTGGGGCGGGCAGACTTGCCGCCCGCGTAACCCGAGGTGGCGCCCACCACGCCATTCACGTGCTGGTAGACCGCCTGGACGCCCCAGAAACAGCCGCCGGCGAACACGACCGTGTCCAGCGGAGCGGACGCAACAGGAGCGGATGCAAAGGCGGGAGCGGCGGCCAGAGAGAGAATCGCTGCGGCGCGAATCAGTGTGCTTTTCATGGATTCCTGGATGGCGTGAAGAGTACACATGGTATACTCCCGGCACCCCCGATTGGTTCTATGAAATTGGCCTATCGGAACAGGTGCGGCACGAACCGCGACGTATTGCCGGTCACCCACCCGTCCGCTTCGCGGATGCCGATGCCGGCAGCTTCCTGGCCGATGATCCAGCTCCCGATGATGGGGCGCTTGCCGTCGAACTCGGGAATGGGCGCCAACTCCTGGAACACGTAGCCCTCGGCGCCATATTCGCCCGTCGATTCGACATGCTCCTTCATGGTATGCACGGTCACGTTCGCGCCTTCGCGGGAGAGGAGCGGCTTCTTCGCGTACTCGAACATGCCGTGCGGCTCGTCGAAGTACGATGGCAGCAGGTTGCCGTGGCCAGGGAACATCTCCCAGAGAATGGGCAGGATGCCCTTGTTGGACAGGACCATCTTCCACGCGGGCTCGATGATCACCGTCTTCGCCACGCGCAGGTGATCGCCGAAGGGCTCGTGCATGAGCCACTCCCACGGATACAGCTTGAACAGCGTGTCGAGGCGGGTGTCCTGCAGGTCGCACAGCTCACGCGACTGCGGGTCCCAGCCGATGTCGGCCATCGCGAGCAACTTCACCTGCAATCCGGCCTGCGCCGCCGTCTCGGCGAGATATGCCGCGGTCATGCCGTCTTCGAGATCATCGACGGACGCGAAGTGCACCAGCGGGCCGAGTGGGCCGCTGGTGGGGAGATCGCCCTGTACCGATTTCCAGTAGTCCACGAGCCTCTCGTGCACGGAGTTGAACTGGTCCGCACCGGGGTGGAGTGCCTGCAGCCAGTCCCACTGGATGACCGCCACCTCGAGCAACGACGTAGGGGTGTCGGCGTTGTACTCGAGCATCTTGGGCGGCGACGCGCCGTCATACGCGAGGTCGAATCGTCCGTAGACGGAAGGCGGCTCCTCCTTCCAGCTCGCGGTGATGAGCGGGATGGCGTGCTCGGGAATCTTGAGCTCCGCGTAGCGCTCTTCGTCGATCACGTGTTGCACCGCCTCGATGCAGCGCTCGTGCAGTTCGTTCGTCGCGCGTTCCAGCGTCTCGATCTGCGCGGTGGTGAACTGGTAATACGCATCCTCGGACCAGTAGGGGGTCTGGCCCGTGTGCCACTTCAGGCCCCGCGCTTCGACGACTGATTGCCAATCGGGACGCGGGGTGCTGGCGATGCGTTCCACGTCAGCTCCCCCCGAAGCCGCGCACTCCACCAATGCCGCCGAAACCACCGCGTACCACCGTTGTGCGGCCGGCGGAGGATCCTCCCATGTTTGGCGAGTAGGCCGATGGTGACAACGCGCGCACCGTGCCTCCGGAGCGTACGTAGCCGGAGTAGCCGTTGTGGTAGAACAGGAACGGCGAGGCGTAGATGTGGTGATACCACATGCCGCCGTAGTAGTAGCCCTGGTGCTGCGTGGCGTAGAGGCAGGCCGGTGCCTGGTAGACCTGCGGCAGGCAGGGGTCCACGCCGGAAACCATGGCGGGGCCGTTGTTGCAGCCCACGATGGCGGCAAGGGCGGGCACGAGAGCGAGCGGAACGGCGGCGGAGCGCTTGATGGAGATCATATGGGTAGTGGAGTCCACGGACGATGTCGTCCTGACGACATCCTTACGAAACTGGAACGGATAAAGTGCCATCGGGCATGGCGTAGTTCAGAAAGGAGCCCTTGCCGAGAACCACGCTGGCGTGGCTAACCAGCTTTCGCCCACGTCACCAATTGGCGCACCTGGCGGCGCGCCGGCAAGCACCGCCATGCTCGCGACCTCGGCCGGATTTTCCAGCAGGCGCTTGATGTCCGTCGCCAGCAGCACGTGTTGCGCGGCATCAGCCTCCGTCTTGCCCGACTCGCTTTTGAGGCGAGCGGCCAGTCGCTGCAGCTTGATCGTTGCTACCGCCCGTACCTGCCCATTGCTCGAGCCGGTGGCGAGCCAGACCAGCCGGTTCACCAGTGCGCGCTCCGCCGCTCGCCGGACCTCCGCTTCGTACGCAGAGTTCGTTGCCGCATCGAACGTCGCGCGCGTGAGGCGATCGATCACCTCCTCGAGCCCTGGCAGCGCAGGATCGACGGCGTGCTGGGCCACGATGCGCGACGCACGGTCGAGCTGGAGCATGAAGCCGATCGTGACATCCGACGCAATTGCGCCTGGAGCGATGGGATCGAATGCCTCACCCGTGGTGCGCGGAAACAGTTCGCGGTGCAGGCCGTACCCTGGTGGGCGCGGCGGAATGAGACCCAACACCTTCATTGGAATCACGAGCTCCGACGGCTTGAGCGTGGACGTGAGCGCATCGAGCGCCTTGCGCTGGTTGACGGCGCTTTCCCACTTGGTAGGCGTGCGACCGTCGCCGCGCATGGCGTACACGAAGTCCTGTCCGCCAAGCATCGACGACGTGGACTCCACTGCATAGCGATGGTACATGAAGATGGGCACCAGCGGCTCCTCGATCATCGTCATTGGCGCACCGGTGCGAATGGTCTGCTCGCCAATGCGATTCAGCGCGGATCGTCGCACCTTCATGAGGCGCGTGAGTTCGTCCGCCTGGTTGACGCCATTCGACCACTGATCGGCGCGCGGATGGATGTCGATGTCCTGGTTGGTGAAGTAGCGCAGGTCGGCGGTCCACGCGTCGTCGAGGATCCTGGCAAGTGGTGCTACCTCCAGCGTACCTGGCGCAAATTGGCGATAGCCGTAGTTGATGGCGACCTTGTCCCAGTCGCCGATGCGCGCGGTGTATGCATGCGACAGGTCGATCGTGCCGTCGTCCTTCAGTGTCTCCAGCGGATGGGGGTAGTCCATCACGGAGATCCATCCGTTGCCGCTGTCGTAGTAGTTGTGCCCGAGTCCCAGGGTGTGCCCCACTTCGTGGGCGGCGAGCTGGCGGATGCGCGCCAGTGCTGTTTCGTAGAGGATGGCGGGCTTTTCACTGCCGGTGACGTACGGCGAGAGCAGCCCCTCGAAGATCAGGTAGTCCTGCCGGTCGCGCAGCGATCCGAGCGTGACAGTGGCCTTGATGATCTCGCCGGTACGCGGATCGGTGACCGTACCGCCGGAGCTCCAGCCGCGCGTGGACCGGTGCACCCAGTTGATCATGTTGTAGCGGATGTCCATGGGATCGGCGCCATCAGGCAGCACGTCCACCTTGAACGCATTCTTGAAACCGGCCACTTCGAACGCCTGATTCCACCAGCTCGCGCCTTCGATCAGGGCCTTCCTCACATCCTCCGGCGCGCCGGAATCCACCCAGTATTGAATCGGCTTCACCGCTTCGCTCATCGCGGCCGCCGCATCCTTCTTCTCCAATCGATGGCGGCGCACGTAGTGCACCATCATCGGCTCGCCGATAGGCGTGCTGTAGTCCACGTAGTTGATGCCGCCGTAGCCGGCGCGCGGATCGTCATTGCGCGGCTTGTAATTGGCGTCCGGCAGTTCGACGAACGACGCATGCTCGCGGAGCGTGACCGCGTCCGGCGTGGGCGTGACGCTGGCGACGCTGCCTGAAAAGAGCCCGCCGCCAAAGCCACCGCCCTGTCGCGATCCAATGGGCTCGGGGCCCTGCGTGGGTCCCGCCGCGTTGCCACGAGCACCAGCGGGCTCGCTGGCGAACGTGAGGGTGACGTCGACCTCCGTGTTCTGCGGGAAGCCGCGCGTGTTGGGGAGAAATACTGCGCTGCGCGTGGGGTCCAGCCGCCAGACGCCAGGCCGCAACGCGCCGCCCGCACCATTCATGTCGCGCAGGAAGAACGGCGTCGCATCCACGAGTACGTGGTCCCCGGTTTCGGCCATCACGGTGAATCCCCACAGGATCGAGCGCGCAAACGACTCCTCCACTGACTTTCGCTCGCGCGGGTTGCTGCTGCTCGAGCGAAACGACTGGTTGGGCTGCACGAGCAGCACCTTGGGACCCACGCGCTGGAACAGCACGACCTTGCCCGCGCCGCCCGCGCCGCGATCGAGGCCGATGTCGTTGGAACCGAGTCCGGCCGAGAGCCCGGTAGTGAACAGGAACTCGGAGTCGAAGCGCGGAATCTCCAGCAGCAGCGAGCCGGTGCGCTCGTCCCAGTAGAGCGGGAAGTAGCCGTCGATCTTCCGTAGGCCTGTCGTGCGGTCAGCGATGGAGGGAGCGGATGCCGTGCGCGTTGAGGCGGGCTGCTGCGCAACGAGGCTTCGTGCGGCCGCGAACGCAATGAGCGCGGCAAGGAGTGATCTGACAGAATTCATGAGTGACGGCATGTGGCAGCGTGAATGTTAGGGTCATGGTGTTCAGGTGCGATGTCCGAAGGCCCGCAGGCGAGCAACGCCCCCATCGGGATAGATATTGAGCCGGAGATGCGTCGCCCCGATGACCGTGGAGACAGCCCACCGATGTCGGCCGTGCGGTTGCAACGTCGTCTCCGGCACGATCGTGGTCCATGGAAGTGCCGAGTCCACCAGCTGCTCGACACTGGCGCCGGGAAGACCGCATACCTCGATCATGCATGCGCCGGGCGCGTTGCCCTTGTAGTGATCGGTGTCCAGCTCCACACGCTCGATGGTGCCGGGACTGCCCAGACGTATGATCGTCCAGTCGTGGCCCGGGCCCCGCCTGCGCTGCGTTTCCCATCCGTTGCCCATGTGCGTGGATCGGCCGGGCAGGATGAGGTTCTGCCGATGGCCGAAGAACATGTCGCTACAGACCATGCTGAAGCCGCCATTCTCCAGCGCGGCCAGGTCGATGGATGCATCGCCGACTCCTTCCTGCATTGGCCGCACATCACCGTGCACGCGAAGCCGCGCCACGCCGCCATCCGGAAAGATATTGAGCCGAAGGTGCGTGAGCCGGCCGGCGTCCTTCGTCGCGAACAGGTTCCTGCTGTCACCCTTGAGCGGCACCTGGGGAAGAATCGTGCGCCAGACGGTGGACGGATGCATCAGGACGTCCACCGATGGCGTGCCCTCTACCTCGCACCCCTCGATGCTCGCGCCTTCGGGATAATTGCCGCGGAAGAACGCGGTATCGATGACGACACCGCACACCACGCCGGCCGCGCCAAGGTGGATGATGGCCCAGTCGAAACCGGGAGTGCGGCGGCGCCGGGTTTCCCACCCGTCCATCCACTTTCCGCGCTCGGTGTAGACGCCTTCGCGCCACTCCGCCGGCGTTGCCTTGAGCAGCGCCTCCTTGGGTGCGAAGAACTCGTCGTTCGCCGCGATGACCGTACCGCCGAGTGCTTCGGCGGCGAGATCGACGAGGTCCGTGAAGTCTGTCATCGTGCGAAGGCGTTGTCTGGAGGCGTCATTGTACGATCTGTCCCGGCAGGCTGGTTGTCACGATTCCCTCGCGAAAGACGGCGACGCCTCGAACGTACGTCGCTCGCACGGCTCCGGTGAGTGTGCGGCCATGATACGGCGTCAGCTGGTGTCGATGATACAGCACCAGCGAGTCCACGTCGACCGGGGCACCGGGGCTCCAGATGACAAGGTCGGCATCGAATCCGGGGGCGCTGCATAGTCGCCAACACAGCGAACAGGGCCCACAAGTCGTACGTTATCACACCCTCAGCTCCGGACCACTCAACTTCGCGAAGGCCGGCGCCGGACGCATCGAATTTCGTGCTGAGCGGGTGGTGATCCGGCGCACACTCGATGCCGTGCGCGAAATGATCGCGCCGCAGGCCGAGGAAAAGGCGCTGCGGCTCGACTTTCCCGACGTGTCGCAGGAACTCTGCGCGGTGGCAGACGAGGATCGTACGCGGCAGATCCTGCTCAACCTGTTGGCCGACGCACTCAAGTTCACCGGCGCCGGTGGTCTCATCGCGCTGGAGGCGATTGGCATCGCAGGGGAGGTGCGCATCCCCATGCGGGACACCGGCATCGGCATTTCGGCCGCGAAGCTCGAGCAGATCTTCGAGCCGTTCGTCCAGGCCGAGCGGGCGTTGCGGCCGTCGGATCAGGGGGTGGGGTTGGGACTGGCGATCAGCCGACAACTGGCGCGCGCAATGGGCGGCAACCTTCGTGTGAAGAGTGAACTGGGTGCAGGTTCGACGTTCACGCTTATCCTGCCGCGCTGCCCCCTGTAGGCGTTGATCTCAAGCCTCAAGCCCCAAGCCTCGCGACTTCTCCCTCCCACGCTTCTACCTGCCGTTGAACAGCAGGTAGAAGCGTGGGAGCTGGGAGGCGCGAGGTTTGGGACTTGAGGCTTGAGAAAACAACCGGCGATCAATTACATGGTCGCGTTCATCAACGCTTTCACCGCATCCGCCATTGCCCTTACGCGGCTGGCGTCAGCCGCTCCACTGGCGTCGACATATAGCTGACCGGCAAGCACATCCAGCGCACTCCGGCGCCCCGTACCACTCATCCGCTCGGCATCATTCAGCGCGCTCGCAATGGCG
>JACMOE010000380.1 GCA_014378185.1 Gemmatimonadaceae bacterium
CAATGTAGGGGTGGGCGCCGTGGTGGCGTTCGAAGTGCCAGTTGGCGCGCAGGACAAGGCGCACGCCGAGAAGCTGGAGCGATGGATGCTGAACCCCTTCCGGTCACGAGAACGAATCCTGACTCCGGGCGCCGCCACCTGGGACTTGGTCGCTCAGATGGACCGCGAACTCCGGAAGCGGGGAGGTTATGCGTCGAAGCTGGAACAGCGGTCGTTCCTGAACGACATGCTTATCGGTGCCACTTGCCGGCAGGTCGGCGCCACGCTCATCACGGCGAACCTCAACGACTATTCGCTCATCAGCTCCGTCGTGGCGCTGCGCTACCAGGGACAGTTTCCTGTCCTGTGAACGCGGAGCGCGTGCGGTCTATCGGGGCACACAGCACTCCTGCGTGCAGAGTCGCTACTCGCACGGACCGCAAAGTCTCCATTTGGACCTGACACCGAACATGTCGATTGGCGTCCGCCGCACCCTCGCGAGTCAATCGTTTCCCGCATCCGAGTAGTTCTCGGACCTCTGCTCTCGAGAAACCGACGGCAATCCAGGCGAATACAATATCAACGGATGTCCGTCCTCCATTCTCGTGGGGGCAGGATGGCGTGAGATCGGCCAAGCCACCATATCGCCATATCGACGCGGAACGCCTGTGTCATCTCGCGCGGCACGAGGAACTCACGGGGTTGTTCTGCACCCGTTGCGCAAGAGTATCCAGTCGCAGCCTGCGTTGCATTGAGGCAGCGCCCGCGCCGCGGGCGCGGTAGCGTTCGAATTCCTTGGCACACCGAGCGAGCGACGCGCGTGAGGGATCTGAACCATACAACCAGGCAGCAAGTGCAGATCCCTCGACTACGCTCGGGATGACTTCAGTTCGTCGTGACCTTCGACTTCGGCGCCTTGAGCTTCCCGTCGTAGAACTCCAGCACGCGGCGCTGCATGTCGAGAAAATCCTCCGCGCTTGCCGTGCCGCCTCCATGCCCGCCGTTCATGTAGTTCACCCACGTCACGTCCTTGCCCAGCCGACGCAGCGCGTAATACATCTCGCGCGTGTTGTCGGCAGGAACGTTCGAATCAAGACCGCCCGTGATCAACAGCAACGGCGTCGTGATGCGGTCCGCGAACATGATGGCCGAGTGGGCGACGTATTTCTGTGGTTGCGCCCAGAGTGTGGCGCCGAGTCGGTCCTGCGTCTTCTCCGCCGCGTTCACGTTGCGAACGCCAAGCCTGGGGCTGTCGGTGTAGAAGCTGATCATGTCCACCTTGCCCGAGATGTTCACCGCTGCCTTGAAGCGCGCCGTCTGGGTAATGAGCAGGTTCGTTGCGTAGCCACCATAGCTCTGGCCCTGGAGGCCGAGTCGCGCGGAATCTGCCACGCCCATTTCGATCAACTTGTTCGCCGCGGCTCCCACGCCCTTGAGCCACGCTTCGCCCGGGTACCCGATGTCGAAGTCCACCGAGGGATGCACGACCACGTAGCCGTGTCCCGTGAGCACGTTGGCGCGCACGTCGAAGTTGTCGTCAAAGAAGTCTTCGTACACCTCGAATACCGTGGGATAGGCTTTCCCCTTCTCGTAGTCTGCTGGATAGAACACCACGGCCTTCTTGCCGTGGCCATCCGCGTCGAGATACGACACAAGTTCAGTGGCGCCGATCTTTCGTGAAGCGAGTTGCGGATTCGATTCCGCGAGGCGGTGCTCGTTGCTCATGTCGGCGTTGGCCGCGTAGAGATCCGGCGGCCGGTTGCCGTCGGCAATCGACATCACCATCGTGCTGCCATCCTTCGACAAGCGCAGCCCGGAATAGTTGCGACCGTCCTTCGCCAGCTCGGTGAGCGTGTGCGTGGGCCGATCGTAGCGGAGGATGCCGCGTTCCCACTTCTGGCGTGAGGCGACCGTGAACCAGAGCTGGCGACCGTCACGGCTCCACGCCTGGGCCGCCACGCGTGGCAGAGTTTCGTCGGAATCGCTCGCCGCGATGATCTTCTCGCGCGCGCCCGTTGCGACGTCCGCCAGCCAGAGCCCTTCCTTGTTGGACAGCAGCACTGCGTCGTTCGCTGGCGAATAGCGGAGCACGCTGAACCGCTCGAGTGCCGCCTTGTCACGCGCCACCTTCGACGTGTCCGGCGTCTCGCCACGCTTGGGCTCCGGCGCCCCCGCGATCAACCGCGCCGAGGTGTCCGCAATGCTGCCTACGTAGGCGCGCCCCGCATTCGAGTACGCGAAGTGGCGGCCGTCGTCGCTCCAGGCGAACTGCATGCCCTTGGTGGTCGGGTTGAGAATGCGCTCGACACCAGACGAGTCGCGTACGCGGAGCGACGTCTCGGAGTTGAAGCTGTCGTAGTCCGTCTTCTTCTGCACGTCCTGCATGTAGCTGATGGCCGAGCCGTCCTCGGCCAGCGTGAAGCTCGCGAGCATGGCTGAAGGAACGCGCTCGCGCGACTTGCCCGACGCGACGTCGATGGCGACGACGCTGCGCACGTTGCCCTGGCGGCGGATGTCGTCCCACGAGAGGAATGGGTCGCTGCTGGACTGCACGAATACCGGACCGGCCGTCATGTTCGCGAACGTCGTGCGGGCCGCGGTGCGCCAACCTGTGGTGCGTGCGGCGACGAGGACGTCCTTGCCGTCGGCGCTCCAACGGATGTCGGAATTCTCGGCGACGTACTGTCCTGCTGAGAGGTGAAGCGTGGTTGTACGGCCCGACGTGCGATCCCAGACCATGGGTTCGAGCGCGTCGCCGTTGAAGAGGAGCACCGCGAGGCGATGCCCATCCGGGGCCCATCGTGCGCCGCGTAGGGCCCGCTTGCCGTTGAAGACGTCTGTGGTGGTGCCGGATCGTGTGTCGATCACGAGGAGGCGAGCCGGAGCGACGCGGAGGTATGTCGGGTCGCCATCATGCCGGAAGTCCGTGCCGAATGCATCGCGTCGAGTGGTGCTGATCACTGCTGCGTAGCGGCCGTCGTCAGTGAGGTCGGCGGTGGTCATCGCGACGACGTCGAGCGCGTCCTCGGCCCTGAAGGTCGTGCCGTTTGGCGCGGATGCCGTGCGATTGGCGGCGACGGTGGGCTGTTGCGCGGCGATGGGGAGTGCCGCGGCGGCGAGGGCGAGGGCGACGAGGAGGGCGGGGCGCATGATCGGCTGGTTGGGGGATACGGACCGGGTGAATGTGGCGCGGCGGGCGAGCGGGAGCCAGTCGCGGAGGGTGTGCGTGAAATGGGGTGGGTTTCTTGACTTGGAGTGTGATGTCGCTAGTATTGACAGACTGGCGCGGGGTGGAGCAGCCTGGTAGCTCGTCGGGCTCATAACCCGAAGGTCGCGGGTTCAAATCCCGCCCCCGCTATGAAGGGAGATTCGGCCGGTCCGCGAGGGCCGGCCGAGTTGTTTTGGTAAGTGAGGTTTGTGCTATTGTGTGTCCGGGTCGCGTTTTGCTTGCTTGCGAGGTTTCGGATTTGAGGCGGGGCAGGGTAGCTCAGCTGGTTAGAGCACGGCACTCATAATGCCGGGGTCGCGGGTTCGAGTCCCGCCCCTGCTACTTTATAACTTGTTGGCGCTAAACAGTTTAAGATGAGAACGGCACCTTAAATGCCTAATGCCTCGTAGGTGATGTAGCGGAAAATGTAGCTGATTTTCGCCATACCCGAGTACCTGTACATTTGGAATTAAATGCACATTCCAAAGGCTGACAGCTACTGCCATCCGGCGGCATGAGAAAGAGACCGTGCGAGGGCGCTACGTAGGCCGATCCCCTCCGAACGCCCGAGGAGAGAGTGAACCTTCTCGACGGCAGATGTCCCGCGCCCCAGATTGTCGCCATGCAAAATCAGCTCTACTACGGGGACAATCTGGATGTGTTGCGGCGACACATCAAAGACGAATCTGTCGATCTTGTGTACCTCGATCCGCCATTCAATTCCAACGCGAACTATAACGTGCTGTTCGCGGCGAAAGACGGTCACCAGTCTGCGGGACAGATACAGGCGTTCGAGGATACTTGGCGTTGGGATGAATCGGCCGCCCGGCAGTTCGCGGAAACGGTAGAGTCTGGCGGAAGTGTAGCCGATGTGTTGCTCGCGTTTGAACGGTTCATCGGACACAGCGACATGCTCGCCTATCTCGCCATGATGGCCCCGCGCCTGATAGAGCTGCGTCGCGTCTTGAAGGAGACTGGGTCTCTATACCTGCATTGCGACCCGACCGCGAGCCACTATCTGAAATTGCTACTTGACGCGGTTTTCGGCCCGACGCACTTCCGCAACGAAGTGGTGTGGAAGCGTACAAGCACGGTAAAGGGAAACTTCGGTCAAGGCAGCAAGCTTTGGGGGCAAGCGACCGACACAATCCTTTTTTATACGAAGACCGACGCGTACACGTTCAACCAGCCGTTTAATCCTTACAGTGCACATTACTTGGAAGGCGCTTACCGTCACGTCGAAGCTGGAACGGGGAGACGATACAGGCTTGTGACTATGATTGGCCCCGGCGGTGCTCCGAAGGCGAATCCGCAATACGAGGTTATGCGCGTCACGCGG
>JACMOE010000381.1 GCA_014378185.1 Gemmatimonadaceae bacterium
CAAAGTTCGGTCCGCGAAAGGCGGCGGAAACGCGTCTCCGGCTGGTCACGAAGAAAAGCGAGGTGCTCGACGAGCTCGCGAAGTCGTGGGCCCACACCAGGGCGCAGGTTGGCTCTGTGGACGCCGCGCACCTCACCGGCGCGTACAAGCCGTGGGGCATTCCCATCGACAAGGCGGCGCTGAGCATGGCGGGTGACCTCCACGAGCATCTCGGGCAGTTGATCGCGTATGCACGGGTGAACGGCGTGAAGCCGCCCTGGTCGAAGTAACCACCACAATTCACAGAGACATGATGATCCGATCCACCCGCTTCGCCCTCGCGTGCCTGGTGCTGTCCGCGAGCCCGCTGTCCGCGCAGGCCCGCGCCGCGTACGACACCTCACTCTTTGCGGCCATGCAATGGCGCAACATCGGTCCCTTCCGTGGTGGGCGTGCCGACGCGGTGGCTGGTGTCACGTCGCAGCCACACACCTACTACGTAGGCTACACCGGCGGCGGCGTGTGGAAGACGGAGAACGCGGGCCACACGTGGAAGGTGATCTCCGACGGAGCGGCTGGCGCGGGCATGAACGGCTCTATCGGCGCCATTGCCGTTGCGGAATCCGACCCCAATGTCGTGTACGTGGGCACGGGTGAGCATGCGGTGCGCGGTCAATCGTCGTCGTATGGCAACGGCATGTTCCGCAGCACGGACGCTGGCAAGACGTGGGCGCGCATCGGGCTCGAGAACACCCGGCAAATCGCACAGGTGCGCGTGCATCCAGGAAATCCCGACATCGTGTACGTCGCCGCACAGGGCGACCGGTGGAAGGGAACGAGCGACCGCGGGATCTATCGGTCCATGGATGGCGGAAAGAGCTGGACACAGGTGCTCAAGGGCACGAATGCCATGAGCGGCGCGAACGACCTGTCCATGGATCCCAGCAACCCGCGCATCCTCTACGCCGCATTCTGGGATCACCAGCGGCTGCCGTGGCAAGTTCGTAGCGGCGGCGCGGGCAGTGGCATCTGGAAGTCCACCGATGGCGGCGACAGCTGGACTCGGCTCACCGAGGGACTGCCGAAGCTGATGGGCAAGATCGGCGTCGCCGTGTCCCCGGCCAACCCGGAGCGCGTGTATGCAATTGTCGAAGCGGCAAAGGGTGGACTCTACCGCAGCGACGACGCAGGCAAGACGTGGCGCCTGCTCAGCGAGGACCGCCTCATCCAGACGCGCTCGTGGTACTACATGAACGTCACTGCCGATCCGCAGAATGCGGACGTGGTGTACGTGATGAATTCGCCCATCATGAAATCCATTGACGGTGGGCGCACCTTCGCCACGCTCCAGGCGCTGCATGGCGACAACCACCAGCTCTGGATCAACCCGAAGGACTCGCGCCTGCTCATCAACGCCAACGATGGCGGCGCCATCATCTCCCTCGACGCGGGACGCAGCTGGAGCACGCAGGACAACCAGCCCACCGCGCAGTTCTACCACGTCATCGTGGACGACGTGTATCCCTACCGCCTCTACAGCGGCCAGCAGGACAACTCGTCCGTCATCATCAAGTCGCGCGCGGATGGATCGAGCATCGGTGAGCGCGACTGGCAGGAAGGTCCGGGCTGCGAGAGCGCGAACATCGGCGTCGATCGTCGCAACCCGCGCTACGTGTACGGCGGCTGCTACGTCGGCATCCTGGACGAGCAGGACATGCAGACGGACCTCAAGCGATCCGTGATGCCGTGGCCCGAACTCAACCTCACGGAGCCCACCGACAAGACACGCTATCGCTTCAACTGGACGTCGCCCGCCGTGGTGTCGCAGCACAACCCGAACGTGGTGTATCACGGCGGCAACGTGCTGTTCCGCACCGCTGATCGCGGACGCACATGGACGCCCATCTCGCCCGACCTCACACGCAACGACAAGGCGACGCAGGGATTCGGCGGTACGCCCATCACCAACGAGGGCGCCGGTGGCGAAGTCTATGGTGCCATCGTCAACATCGCCGAATCACGCCACGACGCGAATACCATCTATGTGGGAACCGACGATGGACTCGTGCAGGTCACGCGCGACGGCGGCAAGACGTGGGCGAACGTCACACCTCCAGGCGTCGGCGTTGGCCTGTCGAACAACATCGAAGTCTCGCCGCACGATCCGGGCACGGTGTATCTCGCCTTCCGCATGGACCGCCACGGCGACTACGCGCCCTATCCGTTCAAGTCCACGGACTACGGCCGGAGCTGGACGCGCATCGCGACCGGCCTTCGCGAGGGCGAGCCGGTGCGCGTCATTCGTGAAGATCCCGAGCGCCGCGGACTGCTGTACGCTGGAACGGAAACGGGGGTCTACGTCTCGTACGATGGCGGCGGCAACTGGCAGCCCTTCTCGCGCAACCTGCCCAACACCCCGGTCACGGATCTTGACGTGCGGCACGGCGATCTTTACGCCGCCACGGAGGGTCGCGCCTTCTGGGCGCTCGACGACCTCACGCCGCTGCGCCAGATGAACGATCAGGTTGCGAAGGCCGACGTCACCCTCTTCGCGCCACGTCCTGCATTGCTCGGCGGCGGATCATCCGCGCCAACCACCACGGCGGGACGCAATCCACCCTCCGGTGCGAACATCTACTTCGAACTCGCAAAGGCTCCCGACTCCGCACAGGTGGTAAAGCTCGAGTTCCTCGATGCCAGCGGAAAACTCCTGCGCGCCTACACGCGCGCTGTGGGTGGGGCGGGTGCAACCGCTGCACCTGCCGCCGGCGGTGGTCCGCCGGGAGTCGTACGTACCATGCCCAGCCCGAAGGCCGGCCTCACCGCATTCCAATGGGACCTCCGCGCTGAACCCCCTACCGCACTCCCCGGCAACATCACCATCTGGGGTGGGCCCAGTGGCGGGTATCTCGTGTCGCCCGGCCGGTATCAGGTGAAGCTCACCGTAGGGAGCACGGTGCAGACACAGCCGCTCGACGTACGCTCCGATCCACGCGTTACCACATCAGCCGGAGATATCGCCGCGCGTGATTCCCTCACGCATGCGCTCAACGCGCGTGTTGGCGAGATCCACGACGCACTGTTGCGCATTCGGGACGTGAAGGACCAGGTGTCGAAGTTCGTCGAGCACACGAAGGAGACGCCGGTGTCGGCGGCGATTGCGGGCAAGGGCAAGGAGATCACCGGCAAGGTGGAGGCGATCGAGCCGCAGCTCTCGACGAAGGCGGCAAACGGACAGGACGTGATCAACTACCGCAACGGCATCAACGCGCAGTACTCCTTCCTGCTCGGCAACGTGGAGTCGAGCGAATTCGTGAGCCAGCCGTCGCGCGAGCGGTTCGCGGAGCTCGAGCGGTTGTGGGCCGTGCTCCGGGCGCAGGTGGAAACCATCGAGCAGCAGGACGTGCCCGCGTTCAACAAGATGCTCCAGGATGGCGGGGTGAGCGGGGTGATCATCCAGGGGAAGAAGCCGAAGCTCGTGATGTAGCCAAGGCGCACATCGACTCGTTCACGCCAGGAAGGATGGCGCGCTCGCCACTGACAATCCTCTCAGGGAATTGCGTCAGGTCACGAGCGCCCCTTTCCTGACGCGTGACCGCGGGTGTCCTGCCCAGGGCGACGTCATGTGCCTCGTCCGCGAAGCTGCCCTGAATCCGACACCATTTCAATGCGCCCGCCGTAGGATTGGGTAGCCGGATGCCTTCCCATAGCTGGATAGATCACTGATGCAGACTTTTCGAGACGTGCCGTTCCTGACTCGCGTCGTTCACCGTGGGGTCACGAGCGATCAGGGGAGTGGCCTGCCACGCACGCCGCCCATTCCGGATCCTCCCGGTGCGGATGTGGTCCTGTCACCTGTGCCCCAAGGGGGCGGCCGAGTCATAATCGACAAGCACGGTGACCGCACCGTCATCACCACCGCGTCGTTGCCGCCGGAGGTGATGCAACTCGCCAATATGGCGAAGGAAACCGCCTTCGGCCTGTTGGGCCTTCTGGTGGTGATCGTCATCCTCGGGCCGTTCGCGCGCATGATCGCCCGGCGGATGGAAAATCGCCCGCAAACCCTGGCCACTGGAGACAGTGCGCGCCTGCTCCAGCAGCAGTTGCTCCAGCTTCAGCAGAGCATGGACGCGATGTCGGTGGAGGTGGAACGGATCAGCGAGTCACAGCGGTTCCAGAGCAAGCTGCTTCACGAACGGCGCGAGAGCTGACCGAGCCCGCGGATCAGTACGGGACGATGTCCACCTTCGGCGTCACGTGCAGGTACGAGCCGATGATCTTCGACACCAGGGTGGCCGTCGTCGCGCCCTGGAACGGCACGTACTCCAGCATCATCGCCACCACGATCTTGGGGTCGTCTGCCGGCGCGAAGCCCACGAACCACGAGAAATTGAGTTCCTTGCCGTTGGGGCCATATTTCCGGCTCTGCGCCGTACCGGTCTTTCCGGCCAGCACCACGCCCTCGATCTTCGCGCGCGCCGCCGTTCCCGTTTCCACCACGTTGGCGAGTGCGGCGCGCAGCTGCGTGAACTGCTGGTCGTTGAGCTTGAACAGGCGCTTGCGCTCAGGCGCCCGCTTCACGACCTCCGGCCGCGCCTCGGTACCATCCGTGGCGAGCGCGGTGTAGAAGCGCGCCATGTTGAGGATGGTCTGCGCGTTCTCGCCCTGGCCAATCGCGAGGTTGAGCACCACGGACGACGTCCAGCCACTCTTGCCATACCGCCGGTCGAAGTAGCTGGTCGTCGCCGGCCAGAGCGGCGCACGCTCCTCCGGGAGGTCGATGCCCGCGCGGTCCTTGAACCCGAGATTCACTCCGCCGGCGAGCAGCCTGGTGAGGCCCACCTTGATGCCGAGCTGGTAGAAGTACGTGTTGCATGACTTGGCGATGGCTTCCGCCAGCGACAGGCTGCCGTGCTTGCCGTCGCAATGGAAGTAGCGCGAGCCGTACTGCAAGCCGCCGTTGCATGTCTGCGGCATGTGCTCGGTCATCGTCACCACGTTGCCTTCGAGTGCGGTGATGGCCGTCGCGATCTTGAAGGTGGATCCCGGCGGATATTCCCCCTGCAGCGCCTTGTTGTACAGCGGCTTTCGTGGATCGGTGCGCAGTGAATCCCAGTACTGCGCGGGAATACCGCCCACGAACCGGTTGCCGTCCCAGCCCGGCGCACTCACAAGTGCCAGCACGGCGCCCGTCCTGGGATCCAGCGCCACCACGCCGCCCTGCAGCGTGTCGCCGAACACGCCGGCCGCGACGCGCTGGAGATCCATGTCGATGTTCGTGTACAGCGGCTTCGCGGATACGGGCGCGAGGTCTGCTCGCGCCGCCGTCTGGCGCACGATGCGCCCTCGCGCATCCACCTCCACGAACTGGCTGCCCTCCGTGCCGCGCAGCACCGCTTCGTACTCCTTTTCCAGCCCCTGCCTGCCGATCTGCTGCCCTGCCTTGTAGTCTAGTGAATCCTGCGCGCGCGCCAGGTCGTTCTCCGAGACTTCCCCGGTATAACCCACGAAGGCCGACACGATCTGGCCATCCGGATAGAAGCGGCGCGGCGCGCTCTGGATGATGAGACCCGGAAACTGCGACCGATGCTCCTCGAGCACGCTCACCACGTCGAACGCCGCATCCGCGATGATCACGGTGGGTCGGCCCGGAGCGCGACGAAGGCGGCGCACGGCCTGCTCCGCATGGTTGGGGCTGATCGTGATGACCTCGCCCAACCGGGTGAGGATGGCCCGCAGCGAGTCTTCCCTGAGCGCCAGCACCGACACGGAGTAGCCCACCACGTTGTCGGCAATCACCTGCCCGTTGCGATCGTAGATCACGCCGCGCGCCGCGGGCAACGGAATCTCGCGCATGCGGTTGGTCTCGGACTGCGTCGCGTATTTCTGGTACTGAAGCACCTGCCCGCGGAAGAATCCCCCGAGCAGGAACAGCATCACGGCGAGGATGATGACGGAGGCTTCGATGCCCCGGCGGCGAATGTCGTTGGGATGAAAACTCACTGCCGTCTCTCAGCGTGATGTCGGTGAAGGAGTGCCCTCACCATGGAACATGGCAGGTGACGCGCTCCGCAACCATGCGTCGCGACGAGGTGAGCATTGCCCGCGCGGGAGCCCCACTGCACTTTCCCTCCGCCCGCCGCGTCCGCCATCCTCCCCGACAGACCGCATGACCTCCTCCTTCGTGTCGCCACGCGTCGTTCGCGTCGCCACCTGCGCACTCATCCTGCTCCCGGCGCTCGCCAGCGCACAGCGCGCCACCGCGGGCCCACCGCCCGATCCCATGCAGGAGCTGCTGCCCCTGCGCCCCACGCGCACGCTGGCCTTCACCACGAAAGTCGGCAACTGGATGTCCAGGGACGTCAGCAGTGACGGCAAGACCAACGCCTTCGACCTGCTGGGCGACATCTATACCATGCCGATGGCCGGGGGCAAGGCCACGGCGCTCACGCGCGGCATGGGCTTCGACGCACAGCCCCGCTTCTCGCCCGACGGAAAAAGGATCGTCTTCGTCAGCGACCGCACCGGCGGCTACAACCTCTGGACCATCAGCCTCGACCGGAAGGACACGGTCCAGATCACCACGGGCAACACCACCGAATACGAGTCGCCCGTCTGGACGCCGGACGGCAAGTACATCATCGCCTCGCGCGGTGCGAGACTCTGGCTCTTTCCCGCCACGGGCGGTGCCGGCATCCAGCTCATTCGCGACTCCGCCTCGGCTGGCCGCGCGGGTGCTCCGGTCGTCGGCGGCGGTGCGGCCGACGTCACGCGCGAGGAAGGTCCCGCCTTCGGCAAGGATGCGCGCTACATCTGGTTCGCGCAGCGCCGCGGCCGCTGGGTCTACAACACCCCGCTCGGCGACTATGACCTGATGCAGTACGATCGCGAAACCGGACGCGTCATCAGCAAGGAAAACCGGTGGGGCTCGGCATTCCGGCCCACGCTGTCGCCAGACGGCAAGTGGCTCGTGTACGGAACCAGATACGTGGACCAGACGCGGCTGCGCATCCGCAACCTCGTCACCAGTGAGGAGGAGTGGCTCACGGGCCCGGTACAGCGCGACGACCAGGAGTCACTCGCCACGCTCGACGTCTATCCCGGCATGAGCTTCACCCCCGACTCGAAGTACCTGGTCACCACATGGAGCGGCA
>JACMOE010000382.1 GCA_014378185.1 Gemmatimonadaceae bacterium
GACCATCACGCCCGACGAGCAGCGCGTGCAGGAGTTCGGGCTCAAGAAGATGTGGAAGAGCCCCAACGGCACCATCCGCAACATCCTTGGCGGCGTGATATTCCGCGAGCCGATCATCATGTCCAACATCCCACGCCTGGTGCCGGGCTGGACGAAGCCGATCGTCGTGGGCCGCCACGCGCACGGCGACCAGTACAAGGCCACGGACTTCAAGGTGAAGGGCCCTGGCACGCTGACCATGACCTACACCCCGGATGGCGGCGAGCCGCAGACGTTCGAGGTCGCGAAGTACGGTCCCGACGGCGGCGTGGCGATGGGCATGTACAACTACAACGATTCCATTCGCGACTTTGCCCGCGCCAGCCTCACCTTCGGGCTCCAGCGCAACTTTCCCGTGTATCTCAGCACCAAGAACACCATCCTCAAGGCCTACGACGGCGCGTTCAAGGACATCTTCGAGCAGGTGTTCCAGGATGAGTTCAAGAGCGAGTTCGACGCGAAGGGCCTCACGTACAAGCATCGCCTCATCGACGACATGGTCGCGAGCGCACTGAAGTGGGAGGGCGGCTACGTGTGGGCATGCAAGAACTACGACGGCGACGTGCAGTCGGACATCGTCGCGCAGGGCTTTGGCTCACTGGGCCTGATGACGAGCGTGCTCCTCACCCCCGACGGGCTGACGATGGAAGCCGAAGCCGCGCATGGCACGGTGACGCGCCACTACCGCGAACACCAGAAAGGAAAGCGGACGTCCACAAATCCCATCGCGTCGATCTTCGCGTGGACGCGCGGCCTGGCGCATCGCGGCAAGCTGGACAACACGCCGGCGCTCATCGAGTTTGCCAACGCGCTCGAGGCGGTGTGCATCGAGGCGGTGGAGTCAGGCGAGATGACGAAGGACCTGGCCATGCTGATCGACGCGAAGGCGCCTTATTTGAATACCGAGGACTTTCTCGATGCGATCGATCGCCGTCTTCAGGCGAAGATGAAGTAGAACCGCAACAACAAGCAACCACAGAGGACACGGAGGACACAGAGAGAACAACAGAGACCTCCTTGTCCAGTTGTTACTCCGCGTCCTCCGTGTCCTCTGTGGTTGATTCGTTGTCGTTGTTTGCTTTTCTTGCTCTTCTACAGCCTGGGCTTGGTTGTCCTCGGCACCTTTCCACAGTTCGCCGGCCAGCCAGTTGGCCAGTTGCCCGGCGACCGATCCCGCTTGATGAACTGCGGGTCCTCCGACGCCTCGTACGCCATCATGGCGGCAAGCGTCGCGTTGTGCTTCAGGTCGTCGAACACGATCTTGTCGTACGTGTCGCGATTGGTATGCCAGGTGTACGTGCCATAGTTCCACTGCACCGCACCCATGCCGATTGACGGCGTGCCGAAGCACGCAAACACCGCCCCATCCGTGCCGCCCGGATTCCCGGTCGGAACGTCGTTGAAGCTCCACGACACCACGTTCGGGCTCATGCTGTCGGTGTAGAACGCCGGCAGTTGCGAATACCACGACTTGAGGTGCGGGCCGATGTCCGTGAGCCCGGACGAGGTAAGCGATTGCACGCGTCCCGTGCCGTTGTCCTGATTGAAAAGCGCCTGCAATCCCTTCATGACTTCGGGATGATCCGCGGTGAATGCGGTGGACCCATTCAACCCCTGCTCTTCACTCGCCCAGTGGCCCACCAGGATCGTCCGCTTCGGCCGTGGGTACGCCAGCTTCAGTATGCGCATCGCCTCCATCGCCATCATCGTGCCGGTGCCGTTGTCCGTTGCACCTGACGAACCGTCCCACGAGTCGAAGTGTGCCGAGAGCATCACGTATTCGTCCGGCTTCTCGGTGCCCCTGATCATGCCGATCGTATTGAACGCCGGCTGCTCGCCGAGCAACGCTGCATCGACGTCGATCTTCACGACGGGCTTCTGGTTGTTCTCGGCAAGGCGTGACAGAAGTCCGTAGTCCTCACATTCCAGCGTCACCGCCGGCGCCACCGTGTTGTACGTCTCGAAGATCTCGATGGTACCCCAGCCGCCGGCTCCCTGCGCGCCGCCGGCCGCACCAGGCCCTCCGCGACCAGCGGCACCCGCCGCCAAACCGCCTGCGCCGCCGCCCCGCATGCTGCCTGGTCCTGACGCATCGGCACCGCGCCCACCTCGTCCGCCAGCGCCGGCCGCTGCACCGAACGGATTCGCGAAGCCGCTCAACTTGTTGCGCGACGAAATCATGCCCACCACACCCGCCTTTTCCAGCCGAGTGCCCAGTGTGCCCGTACCAAGCGCCAGTGAATAGCCCGTGCCGCGATACAGCCTGGTGCTGTCCGGCCTGCCGTCAGCACTCGTCATCACGGACCAATCGGCCTGCATCTGCGCAATGAGCGTGGCCATCCGCGCAATCGACGCCGGTGTGCCGTAGCGGTTCCAATCCTCCGACGGACGACACGTGGGCCACGCCGGCGACAGCAGCACGATCTTGCCACGCGCACTCGGCAACCACTTCACGAATTCCGTGCTGTCCTTGAACTTCGGCAGCACGATGGCCTCCGCCGTCACCGGGCTGCCCCCAGTACCGGGGCTCCACGCGAGCATGGTCCCCGCGAGCGAGCGCACGCGAGGCTGCACGAGGTCGATGTGCGACGTACCGCGTCGCCATCCACGCCATGTGCCATACTGCTCGCGCTTCGCCTCGATGCCCCACGAGGTGTACTGGTTGATCACCCAGTCGCTCGCGGAACGGATGCCGGGGCTGCCGGTCAGCCGCGGCCCAATGGAGTCGAACAAGGTCTGCGAGAGCTGTTGCACATGGGAACTGTCCATGCCCAGCCGCCAGATGCGCTGGATCGTGGCGTCGGATTGCGCGGATGCCGGCGTCGCGGCGCAGAACACGGCGGCGGCGACAAGGGAAGCGTTTCGGAGATGTGTCATGGCAGGAATACGAACGGAAAGCGGGAGCCGTTGAATGCGCGGGAGAGTACCTGCGCGAAACTACCGGCACGCCACCGCGCTTGACAGGCCGTCACCCTGAGCGAGCCCGGCGAGTCTCGGGATGACGGCCTATTTCAGAGCGGACTCGAGGTAGGCGAGGTCGAGCTCGGGATACACGGGGAAGGCCGACAGCAGCGTCTCAACGCGTGCGAGCGCCTCGGCCTTCGCCGCTGGCTCGATGACATACTTCGCCTTGCTCGGCCCATCCTTCGCCTGCGTCGGCGTCGTGGGGGCAAGCACGCGCCCAATGATCGACGCGATTTCCTGCATCTCCGTCGCACGCATCCCGAGCGTCGTTGTCGCCGGCGTGCCAAGTCTCAGGCCACTCGTGTACCACGGGCCGGCTGGATCGAACGGAATGGTGTTCCGGTTCAGCGTGAGTCCGCACTCGCGAAGCGCCGACTCTCCCTGACGCCCTGTCAGCCCAAGTCGGCCGACGTCAACGAGCACGATGTGGTTGTCGGTGCCGCCGGTGAGCACCTCGTGGTCGTTGGCGACGAGCGCCGCGCTGAGCGACCGCGCATTGTCCACGATCTGCGACGCGTAGTCCCGGAACGTGGGCAGCAATGCCTCGGTGAATGCCACAGCCTTGGCCGCCATCACGTGCGGCAAGGGTCCGCCAAGTACCAGCGGGCAACCCTTGTCCACGTGCTCGGCGAACTCCGTGTCGGTGAGCACCAGGCCGCCCCGGGGACCGCGCAACGTCTTGTGCGTTGTGGTCGTGACCACCTGCGCATGCGCGACCGGATCGAAGTCGCCCGTGAAGACCTTGCCGGCAACGAGGCCGGCAAAGTGCGCCATGTCCACCATCAGCACCGCTCCCACGCCGTCGGCAATCTCGCGCATGCGCGCGAAGTTCACCGGGCGCGAATACGCACTGTACCCTGCCAGCAGGATCAACGGCTTCACGTCGCGAGCGATCTTCTCGATGGCGTCGTAGTCGAGCAGGTGCGTCACGCGATCGACGAAATACGAATGCGGCTCGAACATCCGGCCCGAGACGTTGCGCCGATATCCGTGGGTCAGGTGTCCGCCCGAGTACAGGTCGAGCCCCAGCAGTCGCTGGTTGCCGAGCGACCGCCGCACTTCGTTCCATTGCGCCAGCGTGAGCTTCGCGGGATCCGTTTCGCCGAGCCGCTCCAGTGCGGGCGCCTCGATGCGCGCGCTGAGGATGGCCCAGAATGCCACGAGATTGGCATCGGCGCCGCTGTGCGGCTGCACGTAAGCATGCGCGGAACCGAATAATTCGCAGGCACGATCCGCTGCGTACTGCTCGATTGC
>JACMOE010000383.1 GCA_014378185.1 Gemmatimonadaceae bacterium
CATGTCGGGAGGCGTAAGTGACACCGAGAGAAGCCAAGGCGGCACCCGTACGCGGCGAAGCGCATCAGGCGCTTGCCATCTTCTTAGGCCGCTGGCGGGCCGAGGGCGAATCGTACGGCAGTTCGAATCAAGATGTCGAAGATCCGAAGGTCGGGGCCGCGCCCTGGGTTAGCACGCACACTAGCATGTGGCACACTGGAGAGTTCTTCCTCATCCAAGACGAACGGGCAACGGTCGCGGGCAATTCATTGGACACGCTCAGCGTGCTGGGCGTAGACGCCGATACCGGGCGCTACTTCGCGCGCTGTTTCGAAAACCACGGCTTTTACCGCCACTATGACGTTTCCGTCAACGGGCGAGTCTGGAACTTTTCCGGCGAGATGGAGCGTGCGCGGATTGAGTTCAGTGAAGATGGACTGACGCAGACAATCTTCTGGGAGTGGCGCCCGTCAGATGGGTGGCTCCCGCTATGTGATCGAGTGGCGCGCCGCAACGACTGAGGTGTTTCCGTGCGCTGTCTAACACGGGTTGCTGCAGCCACGGCGACCGACGTATTGTGATCAGGACGACCCTTTGTGCGGCCGCAGCGGAGCAGAAACCCGTCTCGTTCGCGTCATACAGACTTCAGACCCGCGGAGTAGTTTCTCCGGATGCCACCGCACGGCGCCTCACACCACTGCTGCATTTTGGACCGACCACACGCGGCGCCCACGTCCGCTCGCGATCCGGCCCTGAGTCTGCCTGTTCCGGACCTGCGACGGTGGGGTGGATGGTTTTCCGCTGTCGCGATCGCCGTCGCGGCCGCCCTCCCGGCCCATGCGCAGCTGCCGCCTGCGCGCGACGCACTCGCACGCGCCATCAGTGCGGCGACCGCGGCGGGAGCGGCCGGGGAAATTGCCCTTGGGGATCTACAGGGCGTCGTCGCCGACAGCGCCTTCGGCCTTGCCGACCGTGCGCGCGGACGTGGGCATCGCGTCGGCGCGCGCTGGATCTGGGGGTCGGTCACCAAGCAGCTCACCGCGCTGCTGGTCATGCAGGAGGTGAGTGCGGGACGCCTCTCGCTGGACGGCACCATTCGCGACTATCTCCGCACGTTCGGCGGCTCCACGGCGGGTGCCATCACGGTGCGCCAGCTGCTGCAGCATCAGTCTGGCCTCCCGAACCCCGACGATACCCCTCCAGACGCGGTGGGGACACCGCGATTCTACACCGAACGCGGTCGCGGTATCAGCGATGCCGCGCGTGCCGTCGGGTACTGCGCGGGACCCGTAACCGCCCCCCCAGGTGGCCCGTTCTCATACAACAACTGCGACTACTTCCTGTTAGGTGCGATCATGGAGCGCGTCAGCGGAATGTCGTTCGCCGCGCTGGTGCGTGCGCGGATCGCCAGGCCCCTGCGCCTGACCTCCGTGCGTCTCGCGCCGGATGGCGCCGTTCGTGGCGGAGCGGCAGCGCTCGGGTACGCCCAAGGCGGGCGGCCCTCAACGGAAGTGAACGTCGCGACCTTCGGCGCAGCCGGAGCGCTCACCGGAACGGCCCGCGACCTGGTGGTGCTGGATCGAGCCATGCTGCAGGGTCGGCTTCTATCCGGCGCGGCACGCGACACGCTCTGGCACGGAATTCCAGCCCTCGGTTACCAAGCGTTGGGCGTGTGGGCGTTCCCCGCTACGCTCCGGGGGTGTTCGGCTCCGGTGACGTTAGTGGAGCGCCGCGGCAGCGTGGCGGGTATTCAGGTGCGCAACGTCTTGGCACCGGTGCTCGGGCGCTCGCTCGCTGTCTTCGTGAACGACGATACCATCGAGTTTGGCGAAATCTGGCAGGGGAAGGGCCTTGCCTTTGACATCATGTCTGCCGCGTTCTGCCCCGCGTAGCCGCCGGTCGGCGCACCGGCGCGCACTATTGCGATGGGTCCAATCGCGGTCCGCGAAATCGCCGATAGCAACTGCGTCGCGTGAGTCCTCGCCGGGCAGAAGTCTGACGTTAACATTGCAGCGCAATGATTAGCGTTTGGTCGCATACAGCTACCGACGTCTACATTAACGTGATCGGCCGCATGGCCGGATAGACGTGAGACGGCAAGAGCCGGATCGTCGTTGCGAGCCTTCCCGAGTGACAGGATGCGTTCGGGGGTGATTTCGCTGCGGGCGCCGGAATCGCTGTTGTCGGAGATGGTACCGATGCGTGGACGGCTTTTCCCTCCAAGCCACCGCACTAGTCGCGCGGGCTGCACGGCGATGACGTATTACACGCCGAGGGTCACTCGTCGTCTCGGATCACGCGAACACCCGGCGTCTCCAGGTCGTCCATCTGGCCACTGCGCACCGCCCACAGGTACCCGCACAGCGCGACAAACACGATGACGAGTGCGAGCGGCACCACCACGAACAGAACACTCATTGCGGCTCCGGTGTGAATGTCCTGCCCAGCCAGCTTCCAAGCACGACGGTGAGCGAACTCGCCGGCATCATGATCGCGGCGACGAGCGGTGTGATGTGCCCGCTCATGGCAAGGACGACGCCGATGGTATTGTAACCAAATGCGTAGATGATGTTGCGACGGATCACGCGCATCGAACGTCGCGCGCCGTCGTCCAGCGCGACCAGTGCCGCCAGACCATCGCGCGTCATGGCGACGTCCGCCGTGGCGAGCGATGCCTCGGCGCCGCCATGCACGCCGATGCCGACCGTGGCCGCGGCAATTGCGGCCGCATCGTTGACGCCATCCCCCACCATCGCGATGCAGGGTGGCGTGGCGCCACCACCCGCCGCGTCGACCAGCGCGCGGACCCGCGCAGCCTTTTCCTCCGGGCTCGCGTCGCTGATGATGCAGTCGGGTGCAAAGCCAAGTGCCGCGCCGACGCGGGCGGACACTGAGGCCGCGTCGCCGGAGAGCAGCATCGTGCGCCAGCCGCGTGCGCGCAGTGTCGCGAGCGACGCCGCAGCATCGGGACGAATCGCGTCGCCGAAAGTCGCGCGCGCCACGATGCGCTGCCCGACGGCGATGATCACTGGCGTGCACCCTTCCGCATCGGGCCAGGCGGGCCACTGCGCCTCCGGCAGCTGCGCCGCAATGAAGCGCGGTGACCCGACCATCACCTGCAATCCACGAATTTCGCCCACAATGCCACCGCCGATGGTGTGCGTCGCGACGTCGGCGACATCGGCGGCCACACCGGCCCATGCGCGACGGAAGCCTGCCGCCACCGGATGCGTCGACGTCGCCTCGAGCGCGAGAATCATCGGCCGCAGCGCGTCGTCACCGTCCCAGCGCACCAGCGTCGTCTCGCCGACGGTCAGCGTGCCCGTCTTGTCGAGCACCAGCCAGCCCGGACGGCTGAGCGACTCCAGCGTGTCGCCTCCCTTCACGTAAATGCCGGCACGCGCCGCACGACCGACCGCGGCACTCATTGCCAGCGGCGTCGCCAGTGCCAGCGCACAGGGGCAGGTGACGATCAGCAGCGCAATGACATGGTCCCATGCCGCCGTCGAGTCGTGGCGCACCCAGATGCCGAAGGTGATGACGGCGAGGATGAGCACCACGGTCA
>JACMOE010000384.1 GCA_014378185.1 Gemmatimonadaceae bacterium
TCAGCGCCACGGAGCTCGGATGCGCAATCGGTTCGTCCTCATGCCAGATCAGTTGTGGCAACGCATCCCAGAACTGCTCCGGCGTGACGACGATCTCGTGATGCTCCGTTCGAAAGCGATCCGAGACCAGTCGGGCGTACCGAAGCTCGTTTGCCTCGCGCTCCGCGAACGCCACAGAGAACGTCTTGATCGGACCGTCCACCATTTCGCTCATCACGGCCGTGATCGCGGCCGAGTCGATGCCGCCGGAAAGGAACATGCCGAGGGGCACGTCGGCCATCAGGCGGAGGCGCACGGCCTCTTCGAAACGTGTGCTGTATTCGGCGACAAGATCCGCATCGCTCGCCTTCGCGAGCACTGGATCTGGCGTGAACGATAGATCCCAGTACTGCTCGAACGTGAGTACGCCATCGACCCAGCGCATGGTGTGGCCGGGCGGCAGCCGCTTGACGCCGGCGAAGAGCGTGTCGTTGCCGCTTGGCGCATGGTTGGCGAGGAAGTCGGGAAACGACGCCATGTCGAGCGTGGCCGAGACAGCGCCTGCCGCCAGCAACGCCTTTATTTCTGATGCGAAGTACAGCGTACCGTCAGCGTCGTGCACGTAGTAGATCGGCTTCACCCCGAAGCGATCACGCGCGATGGTAAGCGAACGATCGGTGCGATCCCAGATCGCAATCGCGAACATGCCGCGGCAGTGCCGCACGAAATCGCGGCCATGCTTTTCGTACAGGTGCAGGACGGTTTCGGTGTCACAGTGTGTGTGATACGATACGCCCTCTGACTGGAGCGTAGCCATCAACGTCGGATGGTTGAACACCTCGCCGTTGTAGACGATGGTGCTGCGCCCGTCATCAGTTGTCATAGGCTGCGCGCCATGCACGACGTCGACGATGCTCAGGCGCCGATGGCCCAGCCCGATCGGTCCGTCGATGAGCATCCCGGCCCCGTCGGGACCCCGATGCACAATTGCGTCGCGCATTCGCGTCAGTCGCGCCTGGTCGACGCTGCGCTTCAGTCGGTCCGGCATTGCGATCCCGCAAATTCCACACATCGATCAGGGCTCCATCGTCCAGGTTCCGTCAGGTGCACACCGCGCGAGACGCACGTCATCTGCCGCAAGCAGATATGCACGGCCTTCAAGATGGAGCGTCCCGGCCCCAGCCGCCACGATCGTGTGCGGCGACTCGGCGCCCAGCAATGCAAGCGCTCGGCCGTCAAAGCTCGCGGGCCCGAGCGTGAGGGGATCGCCTGCGGGGCAGGCAACGAGATCAGCGCCACCTCGATGGCCAATCCGCCAGATCTGCTCGACACCCTGCTGTTCCACGAGTCTCGGGGCGCCCTCGTCAGTTGCACCCATTGCCGTACACAGAGTCACGCCAGCGAGCGTAGCCCGGCATTCAACTGCGGACGCGGGCAGCTGCAGCGCGTAGGCTGGTGACACCATGCGTTCTTCCACATGCGCGTCAAGTCTCGGATCGACCGCGATGCTCAACGCCGAGTCGGCACCTGCACGAGTCGACGTCAATACGAAAAGTTGCGCCGACCGCTGCTCGACATGCACGTCGTGCCCTGCCTGCAGAGTCAGCAGGACATCATGTGGTGCGGCGGCCTCGAGGGTGTCGAACATGAGCCAATAGTGCCGATGAAAACGCAGAATCGTGCGGTGATGCCGCACCGGGTCGACCAGACGGCAATAGCCGTCGTGGCTCGCCGAGACGAAGTCGACGCCGGCGGCGCAACCAAACCCGACAATCGACGAATCCGTCGCCCTTCGCCAGTTGAAGGATGTGCCCTGCTCAGACGAGTCATAGCCATCCACCGTCACCGTGTTGTGCCTGGCAGTGCTCCGGTAAATCCGCCGCGTTGGCCCGACATACGCGCCCGTGCCGGCGTCAATGAGAATCGGCACGCCGTGCACGGAAAGGTCGACCCCAAGCGCATCAGCATGCGAGTGCGCATGTGAAAGCGCGCCGTGCGGCCCGGCGTCGAAGACCAGCCAGTGATCACGTTCAGGCGCCGCCGCCTGCTCGACCTGTGTCAGCCATCCACCATTCCGCAGCGCCCGGCTCTGACGGGACGCGGGGTCCGCCTTCTGCGCTGTGATGACATCAGACCCCGCCGGTCCTTCGAGCCAAAGCAATGCATCGCGCCCCTCGGTACTTGGCGGGATGAGCGCGGTATCGCTGAGCAACAGCGCCGCGCGCCAGAGCGAGTCCGTCATGTCACCGAACGCAGCGGATGTCAGCGGCAGCGTTCGCCCGCCATCGTCGTCGCCGAGTCTGGCGATCGTCCCGTCCGGCCGCGTCACGGTGCGCAGCGCGATCGCCGCCCGTCGGACGTCATCAATGAGATCAGCCGGGACGTGCAATCCGGACAATCGAGCCCAAGTGATGCCCAGTACATAAAAGTCGAGGGTGTACGACTGATACCAGGCGCTCTGTTCGAAGTAGACGCCATCGGGACGGATCTGGACAACAGCCTGTTCTCGAAGAATCTGCCATCCCTGCTCCCGCCA
>JACMOE010000385.1 GCA_014378185.1 Gemmatimonadaceae bacterium
GAAGCGCAGTCGTGCGGCCCACCGGTGATCGCGTGCGGGCGCGGCGCGGCGACGGAGACGATTCGCGGACAGCCGCACGACTCGCCGACAGGCGTGTTCTTCGGTGCCCAAACGCCGCACGCCGTCGTGCGCGCCCTGGACGACTTCGAGGCTCACGACACGAAGATCACGGCCAAGGCCTGCCGCGAGAATGCGCTGCGTTTTTCCACGGCGCGATTCGACAGTGAAATACGAGATGTGCTGGGGCTTGCCGACGTGCGGACGGCCAATTCCGCACTGGTTGCGCGCGCGACCTGACGACGCGGCGGGCCCACGAGTGGCGCAGCACGCGATGACGACGCGACACCGCTGTCACCGTGAGTACGGCCGCTGTGACCGGTGATGCAGCCGCTGCTACCAGAGTTCCGTGCCGTTGCCGATGACACCCACGCCACAGTCCACGGCGCGATTGAGGCAACTTGTCACGATCGCAGCCTGCGTGGATTGATCCCAGCCACCGATCCATTGCGCATGTGCGGAGAGCCCGCCACGCGTCGACCTGCTGTAGTCGTCCGTCGACAGACGCCATGTCGCCAGCGAGGCGCCGGCCCGCACGTCGTAGTGCAGGATCTCGGTGACCTGCGGCAGTGGCACCGGATGCGTGGCAGGGCAGCTGCTGCGTGCCGGTGCGTTCCGATACACGGGATACGCCATGTGACGCCTGTGGTCAGGCGAGTCGAGGTTGCGCCCGTCCCAGCACTGCGGAAAATAGACCCAGAGCTGCACCTGATCACTGACGTCGCACTGCGGAATCAGGCCGGTATTCGCAACATACCGGTCGCGGCAGAGCCATTCCGCGACGTACTGCTGGATGCCGCGCGCCTTCGCATCACCAGCGATCATCACGAGGCCACTTGGCAGCGGACGAATGGACGCGGGGTCCATGTTGAAGCCCGTCTTGTACAGGAACACGCCGGCTGACGGAACCTGCACCTCGCCGTTACGCGAATCGACGAGTGCCGGGAAAGAGTACAGGGTGCGATCGAGCGTGCCGCCGCGGCAGGACGAGTTGCCACTGTTCGCCATGGATGACGCGGTCGAGTTCTGATCAGCGCCGGTGTTCCCGAAAAACACGCGCAGCGCGGACGTGGTCGCGCGTCGCGATGCGCCAAGTGGATCAGTGAACTGGAACCCGGTCAACTGGCAGGTCGTGCGGAAGGAGCCGCTGCCGTCGGTCGCGGTCGGTGTCCACCTCGCGGCGCGCGTCCGCCGCACGGCGATGCCAGATACGCCGTGAGCCACGGCCACGACCGATCCCATGCCAAGCGCACCGGGGGCAGGGTTCGTCAGCTGTGTCGTCTTCAGGGGACCATACTCGCAGCGCTGCGCCTGTCCGGGCGCTGGATCACGATGCTGAAACGCATTCGTTGCGCAGGGCACATGACCGAACGCGGTCTGCGTGACGGCCGCACCGTTGGATGCAATGAGCCGAACATCACGCAGCCCGAGGAATTCACAGACGGCGCCCGTGTTGCTGCAGAATGTCCAGGATGCGAGCGCCGGCGCGGAGCGAACTGGCGCAGGCATGCTCGGCACAACATCAAACGCTGTCGGCGTGGACGGCGACACGACGACCGTTCGGGATGGATGGTGGAGTGCTCGCGTCGACATGCTGACCTGAGCGCTGGCACCGGTATCGAGCGTGTCCACGCCATTCGCTGCGGTAATGAACACACCCGCCGGACGCGCCACGACGCGGAGCGTACCGGCCTCCGCGCCACTGCCGTCAGACGAGTCGAGGCAGCCGGCAAGCAGCAGCACGGAGGTGAGCAATCGCATGCGCATGCGCATATGACGCATCAGAAGCGCTGACGATCTGCGCAACGCTGCATCGGCATCGACGCGGCGGGAGTCCGGATGCCGGTGTGCGACCGCAGCGCGCGGCTCTGCACCCACACGAGGCGTGGGGTGAGCGATGGCGGTGACGACGATTGCAGAACGTGTGACGCAGCCACGCCGCTTGCACCGACGCTGTGACAAACCGTCGGCACGCGTTCGTCGAGCAGGCGGTCACCGTTTCGTTCGAGGCCGCGCCCAACTGTTCTGACGGTGACGTTCATGCCTACGAGACGGTCGGACGGCGCAGGTCGTCACGTCCGGCGGTGCCGCTGCGCCACGGGACTTACTGCGCGCCGTCCATTCGGATGACCGCCGGAAGGGTCCGGGCCAGGATCATGACATCGCGCGCAAATGACCAGTTGGCGATGTACGCTGATTCCAGGTCGACCACATCCTCGAAGTGCATGATCCGGTTGCGACCCGAAACCTGCCAGGGACCCGTGAGTCCCGGACGTACATCCAGGCGAATGAAGTGCCGCTCGTTGTAGCGCGCCACCTCGTCCGGCAGCGGCGGACGCGGGCCCACCAGCGACATGTCGCCGCGCAGCACGTTCCAGAACTGCGGCAGCTCGTCCAGGCTCGTGCGCCGCAGGAAGGTGCCGAACGCGGTGATGCGCGGATCGTGCGGAATCTTGAACAGCGGTTCCTCCCCGTATACGTTCTGCCCGCGCAGCTGCTCCCGCTGCGACTCCGCCTGCGCGACCATGCTCCGGAACTTCCACATGTCGAAGCGTCGTCCACCCTGCCCCACGCGCACCTGCCGGAACAGCGCCGGCCCGCGTGACGAGACCCGCACGCCCAACGCAATCAGCACGTACACCGGCATACACGCGATCAGCAGCAGCGACGAGATCACGATGTCCATGATGCGCTTCACCACCAGCTGGCGGCCGCGCTCACCCGGTCGCACGAGCCGCATCAGCGGGTCGCCGTGGTGGAACACCAGCTGCGGCTCAAAGCCGTGCAGGTTGAGCGTACGCGGCAGACAGACGACGTTGCAGCCCGCGGCGTCAGCCACGCGCGCCAGCCGTTCCGCCAACGGCTCGCTCAGGTGCCCGAACAGCACCACCGTGTCGGCGCGCTTCTCGTCGATCAGCCGCATCATGGCGCTGGTCGGACCGAGGGGGCCTTCCGTCTGCTCGATGTGCGTGGTGTCCACTTCGCCGACGAAGCGGAATTCCGTGCGGTCGGCGAATGCCGGATTCGTGCGACCGGCACGCAGGTCGCGACTCGGGGCCACCAGGATTGCGCGCAATGCCCGCGCGGCGCGCGGCCGCAGCCGGTCCACCACGATGTCGAGAACCGCTCGTACCGTGGCGAGCGTTGCCGCAATCGCGAGCGAGACGAACACCACGCCGGTGAGGCGGCTGAGCATCGGCGAGGTGAAGAGATCCGTCCATGTCACGAACAGCACGCCGAGCACGGCGCCCATGGCAACGGAACTGACGTGGCGCTTGCGAGCCCCGCCGACGTAGCCGCCGCAGATCGTGAGTCCCAGCAGCACCGCGGCCTGCAGTGGGAGCGCGGGTACCGTGCCCGCGGGCACGATGCTCGCCAGGTCGGCGGCGATGCGTGGGCCAAACCAGGCCTGATCGCGAGCCGCGGAGAGAACGATCTGCAGCAGCTCGAGCGTCAGCAGGTCGACGCCAACGAGGACCATGACGCGGAGTACAGTGCGCCAGACATGGCGCCAGACGGCGTGAGGCGCGCGGGCGTGTAGAACCTCGGCGAGCGGGATGCCGCTGTACATCGACTCGTCGGCCGTGACCGACAACAGCGTTCCGTCCGCAATCCGCCTACGCGTCCGCGACCGTCCCGACGGGGGCGGCAGTGGCGTCACGTGACGGCGGAAGCCGGTGGTACGGTCGGTCGGGACACTCGTCGGGTCGATGGCGTGCGGGGAACTCCTGCAGCGGGTGCCGCGTGGAGACGCTGCTGCTTCGCGTGCCGGAACGTAGCGCCGCGCCGCGATATAGGCGCATCGATCCGTGGCGTACGAACACCTGACGATTCCGGACCCCACAACTTTGGGCTCAGCGTTGACCACGATGTGCGTTGGTGCACCGACAGTGGCAAGGCCTGCTTTGGCTCAGCGCAATCGGGGCCGGAACCGGAACTCTATCGACAGGTTGCGCTTGTCTATCTGCAGTTCCTCGTTCTGAAAGCAAAGCCCGAGTGCCTGCCAGTAAATGTTGAGCCGTCGCTGACTGGTGACCGTCGCTTCAAGCCATCCAGCCCGCGTCAAGGTGGCGCCACGGGCACCCCACGAAAGACTGACGTCGTGTTTGCACAGGCCGTTGCCGTTCGGTCGCGGGATGGTGTAAAACGAATCGTCGTCCCATTTGATGCGGTAGGCAAACAGCCCGAGAGAATGCCGAGGATTTGCGAAGTCTGTGCCGATGCGCTGGGTGACACTGCCCGGGCCGATCATGGCACCCATGACCTGCCCCTTCTGGGAAAAGCCGGCCTGCACCGCGCGACTCGTATACCAGGACCCTGTCGGACGCTCTCGGTAGCTCGAGCTCTGGTTCGTCTGCGTGTACTCGCCGCCCACACGAACGGTCCAGTCCCTTCTCCAGACCGGCCGCACATGCTGCAGCCCGATGGTCAGTGCCTGCGAATGGTTGGGCGAATCGAGAAAGTCATTCATGTTTTCCGGCAGCTCGGCACGCGCCCACTCTACCCAGACCTCGCCGCCATCTTCCGGCAGTCTCCAGTTAGCGAACAGGCTGAACAACTGATCCCGACCGGGATACTGCGTCGAGTCGCCACGACCCACCGCGTTCGGCGTGCCGACCGGTATGACTGGATCCAGCAGATGCTTCAGATACGTGCGTCCCGCCATTGGCGCCATGACGATACGGGCCATGCCGATGGTCAGGTTTGGCTCGAATCGCGGTCGCCATGCCAGCGCGAGTCCGGCAAGCGAGCGAGTGGTGTCGGCAGGGCGCTTCTCGAAAAAGAAGTCCGAGTAGCTCATGCCACCCACGAAATAGCGGATATCGAGCTCACCGGCGGCTTTCAGTGGCCGCGCTGTTCGCGCGTATGCGCGCGGCACGCCCGCAGCGGCTGAGCTCATCAACAACGAGTTGTGCTGGCCGGGTCCCCACCATTC
Organism: Gemmatimonadaceae bacterium; assembly: GCA_014378185.1. Taxonomy (GTDB): domain Bacteria; phylum Gemmatimonadota; class Gemmatimonadetes; order Gemmatimonadales; family Gemmatimonadaceae; genus AG11. Next base: position 4,994 of record JACMOE010000385.1, read on the forward strand.
CGACTCGGTCGTTAGCCCGACCTCTACACGCGACGCACGGTAGAACAGCGTGAGAGCCCCGGGATCGACTTTCGAAAAGGAGGTCGGGCCGAATCGGCGCGGGGCATCGAGAGACCGCGGCATGTAGTAGTACCGCGACGCCCACGGCGAGTACCCGCCTCGGTACGGCGGGACGACGTGCGGATTGTCCGGCAGGTCGAAGGCGGCATTCTCGGCAAACCAATATGTCGGAGCGATGATTGCGCCCCATCGCGCGTTTTTACCGCACAGGGCGATACCGCCGGTGAGGCTGTACGACCTGCCACGTCCAGCCCACATGGCGCCGTCGTTCGCCGGCATCGGGAACGCAGATTGATGCGTGACGAGCAGTTCCGGCAGAACGGCAGCCACCCTGAGCGGCGCTGGGTTGCTGTCGGATAGCATCCGGGCGCGCGCTGCGTCATTCGCACCACGAAAGAGCGACCACTGCCCGCCGCTGCGCAGCGTCAGCGCTCGCTGGTTCTCTTCGCCAAGTCCGCCTGGCAGCGCAGTGACGAGCGTCCCGTTGGCGCAGGTCGCGGACGATGGCTGCGCCAGTGCAAGCGTCGGTGCCGCGATGAGCGAGAGCGCGAACAGTGCGCGGAAGTGTGTCGGCATGTTTCGAACGACTAAGATACACGCATGCTTTCGTCATCACGATGGGCGGCGGTCGCCCTGGTTTTTCTCCTCGACGTCGCGATCTCGCCGCTGGGTGCGCAGTGGCAATCAAATACCGGACCTGCGGGAGCTGTCTCAGGCGCGATCGTCGGCGGAGACGTCGAACGGTACCTTCGCGCATTGGCGCTAGCAGGCATCATCAAGCCGTTGCCGTGGGCAATTCGACCGTTCGGACCCGTTGATCTCGCTGAATTCCTGCTCGATTCAGCCGTGGCGCAGCACCCATGGAGCGGCGCGATGAGAAAAGCGCTGTCGTCGCGCGCTGCTGTCGGCGGTGTGGTGTACGCGGGGGCGAATACAGGCTTCCCGTGGGGCGCGAACGACGGTGCGATGTGGCAGGGGCGCGGCCTCACCTTTGCCGCAGGGGCTGCTGCGACGTTCCGTATCGGACCCCTCAGCCTCGTCGCGGCACCCGCTGCATTCAGCGCATCCAACAACTCGTTCGACCTCATGCCGCAGCAGGCGTTCGGTATCCGGCCCGAAGCCGATCCACTGTTCCCGACTGTGATCGACCTGCCGCAGCGCATGGGCAGCAAGCCGTACAGACGTGTCGACCCCGGCGAGAGCACCGTGCGTGTCAGCGGCCGCGGCATAAGCGCCGGCCTCAGTACAGCGAGTCTGGGCTGGGGTACCGGCGAGGCGTTTCCAGCACTCTTCGGCTCGAACGCAGGGGGGTTTTCGCACCTCTTTCTCGGCACCGCCGGGCGAGGCCTTCGCATTCCGATCGTCGGTCGGGTAAATGCGAGATATATTTTCGGCGTTCTCGAGCAGAGCGACTGGTCGCCCGTGCAGGGTAGCCAGACATTTGTGAATGCCGCGCAATCGGGCACCCGTCGACTCGGCACGGGCATCAACCTGAGTTGGCAACCGGGCGTGTTTCCGAACCTTGAAGTGGGTGCCAGCCGGTTTTTCCACAGCCCGTTCCTGAGCGGCAATCGCCGATGGAAGGCATGGTCCAAGCCATTCGAGGACGTGTTCAAGAAAAGCTTCCAAGGCCGAAGCGAAGGGTCGGCAGACCCGACTGGCGACGCCGACAACCAGATGGGCTCGTTCTTCGCCCGCTGGGTGTTTCCACGACGCGGCCTCGAGGCAACTTTCGAAATTTTTCGCGAAGATCATAACTGGGACTCGCGTGACCTGGCGCAGGAGCCCGAGAACAACAGCGCACGCATGGCATCGATCCGTGCCGTCACTTCACGTCGTCCGACGTCGCTGTCGCTGCTGACCCTTGAGTATTTTGATGGCGACGTGCGTCCGATCGCGCAGGCACGCGCACAGGGTTTCCTGTACACGCACGCCGGGCTGAATCAGGGGCACACGCAGCGCGGGCAGCTGCTTGGTTCACCGATAGGCGCCGGCGCGATTGCGGGTCAGCGCATCGCCTGGGAACGGTTTACGCCGTCCGGTTCACTGCGCGCGAATCTGCAGCGCTGGCGAACCCGCGCGCTTCGCACAAGGAACGGTGAAGGGCTCAACCCGCCAGCGAACTTCTTGTTTGCCGGAAGCCACGACTGGATCATCGATGCCAGCCTCGCGTCGACCCGCTTCTCTGGCGGTCGGGCGCTGACTGTCGAAGGAGGCATCGCGTGGGCAGGCAACTGGCAGCTCGACATCGTCAACGAAAGCCGCACCAACCTGTACGCCCGCGCCAGCTGGAGCCTGTTCTGAGACAGCATCAAATACCGTCGCGCCTGCGTCGTTCCGACAGCACCTGCGCGCAGCCGCCCTCACTTTTCATTCATCCGACCGGCCGTGGCTTCTGAGCGCATCTATCTCTCCGTGCCCCATATGGGCGGCGATGAACTCTCGCTGATCCACGACGCGTTCTCGTCGAACTGGCTCTCCACCGTGGGCCCGCACATCGATGCATTCGAGACGGAGATGTCCGCTGCGATCGGCGGCACGCGGCACGCTCTGGCGGTCAGCAGCGGGACTGCTGCATTGCACCTGATCCTGCGCGCCATCGGCGTGGAGCGTGGTGACCATGTCGCGGTCTCCACACTCACGTTTGCCGGCTCGGTCTTCCCGATCCTGTATCAGGGCGCGATTCCCGTGCTTATCGACAGCGAGTCGGCGTCGGGCAACATCGACCCGGCACTCGTGCGCCAGTATCTCGCGGATGCCGCGCGGCGCGGCGCACTGCCGAAGGCGCTGATTGCCGTGCATCTCTATGGTCAGCACGCAGAAATGGACAGCATCGCGACGGCCTGCGCGGAGTATGGCGTGCCGCTGGTCGAGGATGCGGCCGAGTCGCTGGGCGCGACCTACAAGGGTCGCGAGACAGGCACCACAGCCCCTTATGCGCTGCTCAGCTTCAACGGCAACAAGATCATCACCACGAGCGGCGGTGGCATGGTGCTGGTTGAAGATCCCGTGCAGCTGCAGCGCATGAAGAAGTGGGCGAGCCAGTCGCGTGAGGCGGCCGTCGAATACCTGCATGTCGAGCCGGGATACAACTACCGCATGAGCAACGTGCTGGCCGGCATGGGACGCGGGCAGTTGCGCGTGCTGCGTGATCGCGTGAACCAGCGTCGCGCCGTTTTCGCACGTTATCTGACGATGCTGGGTGACGTACCAGGGCTGTCGTTCCAGTCCGAAGCTTCGTGGGGCACGCACACGCGGTGGCTTTCGGTCTGCTACCTCGATCCCATGACGACACCCGTCGCGCCGCTCGACCTGATCGACGCGCTCACGGCACACAACATCGAGGCGCGTCCGGTCTGGCGTCCGATGCACACGCAACCGCTTTTTCATGGTGCACCCGTCATTGGCGGAGACGTTGCGGAGCGGCTGTATCGCACCGGCATCTGCCTGCCGTCATCGTCGAGTCTCTCCTCGTCGGATCAGGACCGGGTCGTTTCGCTCATCCTCAACACGATGGCGGACCCGGCCCATCGTAGCCGATGAACTCGGGCATGGTGGCATCGCTCCCGGCGCTGATGCCATCACGCACCACCACGGCGCGAACGGTTTGCCAGAGGATGCTCGCGTCGAGTGTCAGCGAGCAGCTGTCCACATAGCGGACGTCGAGCTCGAACTTCGCCGGCCAGTCGATTGCGTTACGTCCCGAGACCTGTGCCAGACCGGTGAGCCCCGGCGCAAGCTCCAGCCGCCGCCGGTGCGCGGCCGAGTACCGCGCCGTGTACTGCGGCAGCAGCGGCCGCGGACCCACCAGACTCATGTCGCCGCGCAGCACGTTCAGCAGCTCTGGCAGCTCATCGAGCGACGTGCTGCGAAGCCACCGGCCGAACGGCGTCAGCCGCACGGCATCCGGAAGCAGCCTGCCTGTATCATCCCTCGCGTTGGTCATTGAGCGGAACTTGACCATACCGAATGCGCGACCGGCGCGACCGGTGCGTTGCTGTCTGAATAGCACGGGGCTCCCGAGGCGTCGCCGTACCATCCATGCAACAGCGGCGAGCAACGGCAGCCAGAGCGGTGCTGATGTGCATACCAGCACCAGGTCCACGATGCGCTTTGCACGATAGGCGGCCATGTCGAGAAGCTAATCGTGCCCGACCGCTCTGCAGCGCGCGACTGGTTCAGCGTCCCCCATCCGGCTAACGTTGAGCATGCCACCGGCACCACACGAACTTGTTCCCATCTCTTCGCACCAGAGTCATGGCTGCAGACGCCTTCACGCGCATCGATGACCGGTGGTCGCTAGGTGACCTCCCCGTCGTCGTGCTCGAGAATCGGCATCTGCGCGTGGTGATTTGCCCCGCGCTCGGCGCGCGTATCCTGCATTTCGAGGATCGCGCGACCGGTATCGACATGCTGTGGCACAATCCGGAGGTGGCACATCGCCCGGTGTCGGTCGGTGCTAGCTACGACGACAACTTTGCCGGCGGATGGGACGAACTCTTTCCCAACGATCTCGAAGACGCCGTCGGTGATGTGACCTATCCTGACCACGGAGAGCTCTGGTCCCAGCCGTGGACAGCGTCGACCATGGCGGCGGTCGAAGGCGAGGTGACGCTGCATCTGTCGCTGGCGGGCACCGCGACCACCGCGACGGTTGAGAAGTGGCTGACGCTGCGCGCCGGTGAATCGCAGCTCCGCATGCGTCATCGCATCACGAACACCGGCGCACGACCGCTCGATTTTCTCTGGAAGCTGCACCCCGCGCTGGCCATCGACGAAGGTGACACGGTCGACGTGCCAGGCCAGACATGCGAACTGGTCGATCCGTCGTTCGGACGAACGGCAGCACCCGCGCGGTTCGCCTGGCCGCATGCCTCACAGGTGGATGGATCGAGCATTGATCTGCGTGTCGTACCGGCGCTCGACGGCACGCGGGAGTTTGTATACGTCCGCGACCTGACCGACGGGTGGTGTGCCCTGCACCGCCGCAAACTCGGGATGGGATTCGGCCTCGTTTTTCCGGTCGAGGTCTTCTCGTCAGTGTGGCTGTTCATGACCTTCGGTGGCTGGCGCGGGCACTCGACGGTCGTGCTCGAACCCTGCACGACGGTTCCAAAGGACCTCAACGAGGCCATTCGCGCCGGCAGCGCACGTCGGCTTGCGCCAGGCGAGTCGCTCGAGTGCACGGTGCGCGCAATTCTGTTCGTCGATCAGGGACCGCTGACGGGGTTCACTGAAGGCGGTCTTCCTCTTCAATGAGCCACGTGGTCGACTCTGCGCAGTGCACGTCAGCGGTCTCCGGCTTGCTTCCGGCGCTGGCCTGCCCCACCTGTCGCGCTCCGCTGGCCGCGCAGGGCGGGTCGCTGGTGTGCACGAAATGCCAGCATCACTACTCCGTGGTCGGCGATGTGCCCGTGCTCCTGGATGCGGCGTCGAAGGCGGAGATCGCGGGCTTCCGCAGCGACGCCGAAAACGTGCGATTGCGTCAACAGCTTGGATCCCGTGGTGTCGCGCGTCTCGTCGACATCATCCGGCCGCCGCACCCGTTCGCCTTCACGCGCCGCCGCGTGAACCACGCCAAGCGCATCGCGTTCTCGCAGCTGGCCGCCGCGAGCGAAGGCAACGCGAGTCCCCGCTTCCTTGACATCGGCAGCGGCATCCTCGGGGGCCTGAATCATTCGGGCCTGTCCGCGCACGTCCGCTCCAACCTGCTTCCACTGGAAATCGCGCCGACCAGCGGCGTGGGTGTCGTCGGCGATGCTCACAAGTTGCCGTTCCGTGACGGCAGCCTCGATGGCGCGCTGATTCAGGGCGTGATGGAACATGTGCGTGACCCATTCTTGGTGGTCGCCGAGATCTTCCGCACGCTCAAGCCGGGCGCGCCTGTGTTCGCCGAGGTGCCGTTCATCCAGCATTATCATCTCGATCCCGTCGATTACCGTCGATGGACTCACTACGGGTTCGAACAACTGTTCGCGAACTTCACCTGTGACGACGCGGGCGTTGCGGCGGGCCCGGCTTCAGCTCTGACGGACATGCTCACCGAGTTTCCTGCGTTGCTCTTCAAGTCACCGGCACTCTACTGGAGCACGAAGCTGATCAGCGGCTGGCTCTTCTCGCCAATCCAGCTGCTCGACGCCGTGTGGGGCGGTGCGCCGCGTGCGCATGTCATGGCAGGTGCCGTCTACTTCCTCGGACGCAAGCCGGCGGAAGCCGCGTGAGGGGCCTGCGCGGGCGTGTGGCGTTCGTCACCGGGGCGGCGCAAGGCATCGGCCGCGGCATCGCGCTGCGACTGGCAGAGGAAGGCATGGATGTCGCCATGGCCGATGTCAACGCGACGGTCGTCTGCGAGGAAGCGAAGGCGATTGCGGCAGCGACCGGTGCCCGCACGCTCGCCTTGCCCGTCGATGTCTGCGATGAGGAAGCGGTGCCGCTCGCGATTGCGGCGTGCGTTCGTACCTTCGGCGGACTGGATGCACTGATCAACAATGCCGGCGTGGATCTCAACGGCGCGCCCGATGCGCTGCACCGATCCACCTGGAACCGCCTGCATGACGTGGATCTCTGGGGGCCGATGCTGGTGACGCGCGAGGCGCTGCAGCCACTGGCGGCCCGCGGCGGTGCCGTGGTGAACATCGCCTCCACGCATGCCATCGTGACGCAACCTGGTCGTGCGGCATATGCGGCAGCGAAGGCCGGCGTCGGCGGCCTGACACGAGGCCTGGCGCTCGACCTCGGCCCGCGCGGCATTCGCGTCAATGCCGTACTGCCGGGCTACGTGCGCACGCCGATCTGGAGTCTCTGGCTGGACGAGGCACCCGATCCCGAGGCACTGCTCGAGGTGATCGCGGCGCATCATCCCATGCGACGCCTCGGCACACCGGCGGACGTCGCGGGGCTCGTTGCATTCCTCTGCAGTGACGATGCGAGCTTCATCACCGGCGCGTCGTATCTCGTCGATGGTGGCTATACGGTGCAATCACACACGCCGACGTTGTGAGCAGCTCGGCGGCGCCGTGGGCGGGTCGTCGCGCCCTGGTCACGGGCGGCCTCGGCTTCGTCGGGAGTGCCGTCGTGCGCCGGCTTGCCGCAGCGGGAGCGTCAGTGCGCGTGCTGGACTCGCTCCTGCCCAACGGCGGCGGCAGTCCGCGACACCTGCGTGGCGTGGCGGGTGACATCGAGGTGATCATCGACGACACGCGCTCCCGCGACGCCGTCGATCGCGCCGTGCGCAATTGCGACGTCGTCTTTCACCTTGCCGGACACGCAGGTGTCTCGGCACTGGCGCCGGATTGGTACTCCGAAGTCGATTCCGCATGCCTCGGCACACTCAACGTGCTGGAGGCCGTCCGCGTGCAGGCACCCCGCGCACGCGTGCTGTTCGGCAGTGCGCTCTCGGTCTACGGTCGCTCCGGCCTGCCTGCAGTGACCGAGGACGCGCCGACGAATCCACTGACGCTGTTCGGCGTGCACAAGCTGGCGGGAGAAAAGTATTGTGGCGTGTACCATGCGCAGCATGGTGTGCGCACCATTGCCGTGCGCATGGCCGGCATGTTCGGACCGCGGCAGCGCCTGAACGGTGCAGCGAACGGCACCATCGCAAATGCCCTCGACGCTGCAATTCACGAGGAGACGATCCTGCTGCCTGATGACGCGGAGTCGCTGCTTGATGTGCTGCATGTCGACGATGCCGTCACGGCGTTGCTGCGACTGGCCGATGCGCCGGCAGATGCCGACGGCCTGGTCGTGAACGTCGGACGCGGGGCGGGCCACACGCTGCACGACATGGCCGAGTGCCTGATCACGGCAGTCGGCCGAGGCAGCGTACGCGTGCTGCCGACGACATCGATCTTCGAGGGCAGCGTCGTCGCCGACGTGACACGACTCCGCAGCCTGATCACCGAGTGGACGCCGCAGGCAATCAGCGCCGGGCTGGCCGCCACCGTTCGCTGGTATCGCGGTGACGACGATGCTGCATAGCCTGCAGCGCAGCGCGTTCCTGCGCCCCCGCGAGCGATTTCATGAGCTGCTGGCGTTGCAGCAGATCGCGATTGGCGCGCGTGACGGCAGCGTAGCAGGCAGCGATCGGCTCGCCGACCAGCGCACGATGGCGGGACACGTGCAGGAGCTCGTGCAGCGCGGACTCGTGGCCGTCACGACGGTCGATGGCGCCGTGCGATACGCGCTGACGGAAGCCGGCAGCCGCCGACTCCGCATGCTGACCGTGGATCTCGCTCGCGAACTCGACACGCTGCAGGAAGCGACGCGTTCACTGATGCGCGCGAACCTCGTCACGCTGGCACTCGATGGCGTGCAGCGCGTGGTGCTGTATCCGTTCGGCGAGACGGCGGAGCTGACGTATGCGCTCGTACGCGCGCTGGATATGGACGTCATCGGCATCGTGGACGACTCGCCGCGGAAGTGGGGCGTACGATTCCACGGGCTGCAGGTCCAGCCTGCCGCGACGTTGCCGGCGCTGGCGCCCGATGCGGTGCTGGTCGCGTCGGCGGTGTTCCAGGAGCAGATCCTTGCGCGGCTCGCGACGATGTCGTTGGGCAGCATGCGCATCCACGTGCTCTGACGCGTGCCGCCAGCACTCCTGCCAGTCGCACTTCGAGTCGAGTCGGGGACGCTGCGGCTGCACTGCAACACCGTGGGCCTCGGCCTTGAACCCTGCGTGGTGCGCGCGGCCATCGAGCAGGTCGACGGCCGCCGCGTGGAACTGAATCGCTGGCAGCCGACCGATGGCGACGGTGGCGTCGCGATGGCGGATCACATCGCCATGTCGCTGGACTGGACTCGCTGCGAGGACGGGGTGCGCATTGCGATCGCGCTGACGAATACCGGGTCGCAAACAATTTTTCTGCAGCAGCTTGCCATCGAGTTCACCGGATTCGAGGCCTGGTGGGCTACTCGCGATGTCGTGCCCCGTGCGCTGCGCATGGCATACTGCGGCGCGCACTCCCGCTCGCAGACGAGCCGCAGCTACGTCACCAGCCTCCACGCAGGCGGGTCGCTCGAGTCATGGTGGGTCGGTGCACTCAGCGGACCGACCGGCCCCGGTGTCGTCGTGGGCGGTATGCAGCCCGAGCGCTTCGTGACGCGCATCCGGACGACACGTGACGCGTTCACGGCCGAGTTTCCACTCGAAGGCTGGGCGCTCGCGGCGGGAACGCGCCTGCAGGTCGATCCGCTCTGGCTCGGCGCGACAGCCCTCGCGCCGCTGGCGGCACTCGAGCAATTCGCGAGCGTGCTCGGTGCCGCGATGCATGCGCGTGTCGACACGCCCCCCTCGGGCTGGGGCAGCTGGGGACACTGGCTCGAACGGATCGACGCAGGCCTGATGCGCGAGATGGTTCACGCCATCGATGGCAGTCCGGCGCTGCGCCGCGTCATCGACGTGGTGCAGATCGACGACCGCTGGTCGGAACTGCTCGACTCACAACGCGTGTCGGCGTCGTGGCGACCGAACACACGCTTTCCAACAGGATTGGCGCCACTCGCGGCAGAAGTGTCACGGACTGGCAGGCGATGCGGGCTCTGGGTGATGCCGTTCGCCGTAAACGCCGGATCCTCGATCGTGGCGGCGCACC
>JACMOE010000386.1 GCA_014378185.1 Gemmatimonadaceae bacterium
AGCACGGGGCAGCGCTCGTCGCGCTCACGATCGACCCCGTCGGCATGGCCAAGACGCGCGAGAGGAAGCTCGAGGTCGCGAAGGCGATCTACGACATCGTCGTGGGCGAGTACGGGTTGCGCGCTGAAGACCTCATCTATGATGCGCTCACCTTCACGCTCGCCACGGGCGACGTGGAGTGGATCGACAGCGCGCACGAGACGATCGAGGGCATCCGCCTCATCAAGCGCGAGCTGCCGGGTGTGTTCACCATCCTCGGCGTTTCCAACGTGAGCTTCGGCCTCGATCCCGTGGCGCGCTACGTCCTCAACTCGGTGTTCCTGCACCATTGCGTGGAGGCCGGGCTCGACGCGGCCATCGTGAACCCGGCACACATCACGCCGTATGCCGAGATCAGCGCGGCGGAGCGTGCGCTCGCCGACGACCTGGTGTTCAATCGCCGGCCGGACGCGTTGCAGCTGTTCATCGAGGGCTTTTCAGCCAAGACCGCGGGCGATGCCGCGGCGGAGAAGGCAGACCCCACCGAAGGCATGTCGCCCGAGCAGAAAGTCCACTGGATGGTCCTCCATAGAAAGAAGGAGGGCGTCGAGGACGCGCTCGACGCGGCCAACGTGCGCGCTGAGCCGGTGCGCGTGCTCAACGAGGTGCTGCTGCCGGCGATGAAGGAAGTGGGCGACAAGTTCGGCGCGGGCGAGCTGATTCTCCCCTTCGTGCTCCAGAGTGCGGAAGTGATGAAGAAGGCGGTGAAGCACCTCGAGACCTTCCTCGAGAAGGCAGAGGGCTACACCAAGGGCAAGGTGGTGCTGGCGACCGTGTACGGCGACGTGCACGACATCGGCAAGTCGCTGGTCAATACCATCCTCTCGAACAACGGCTACACCGTGTACGACCTGGGCAAGCAGGTGCCCGTGAACACGATCATCGAGAAGGCCATCGAGGTGGGGGCAGATGCCATTGGGCTTTCCGCGCTGCTGGTGAGCACGAGCAAGCAGATGCCTCTGTGTGTGCAGGAACTCGACAAACGTGGCATCCAGATACCGGTGCTCATTGGCGGCGCGGCGATCAACCGGCGATTCGGGCGTCGCGCGTTGTTCGTGGAACCCGAGCGGGCGTACGAGTCCGGTGTGTTTTACTGCAAGGATGCGTTCGAGGGGCTGGAGACGATGGACGCGCTTCAGGACAAGGCGCGACGCTCCGATACGATCGCCCGGCTGCTGTCCGACGCGCGCAACGATGCGTTCCTGCACGGCAACGTGGGCAAGGACGTTCGTAGCGGGACTGCCAGCGGCGAGCGCAGTGACGTGTCGCACGACCATGCCGTCCCCGTTGCGCCGTTCTGGGGCACGCAGGTGCTCGAAGACATTCCATTGGACGAGGTGTTCGACCTGCTGGACAAGGACGAGCTGTTCCGCCTCCAGTGGGGTGGGCGTGGCTCGGGTCCGGAATTCGATGCGATCGTGAAGGAGCAGTTCGAGCCCACGCTCGCACGGCTCAAGCAGGAAGCGCGCGACGGTGGGTGGGTGCAGCCCAAGGCGGTGTACGGATACTTTCCCGCGCAGAGCCTCGGCAACGACGTCATCATCTACGAGCCCGCGCCCTATGCAAGGGATGGCACGCTGGTGGTGCAGGCTCGTTTCCACTTTCCGCGGCAGGACGGCCGCGAGCGGCTGTGCATCGCGGATTACTTTCGCAGCGTCGCCAGCACGGATGTCGACGTCGTGGCGTTCCAGATCGTGACCGTTGGTGATGAGGCGACGCGCCGCTTCGAGACGCTCCAGGCGCAGGGCGAGTACAGCGAGGCGTTCTACGCGCACGGCCTTGCTGTCGAGGCGGCCGAAGCGGTTGCTGAATGGATGCACCGGCGCATCAAGCGCGACCTGGGCATTCCGGGCGGCCGAGGCAAGCGTTACTCGTGGGGTTACGGGGCCTGTCCGGATCTCGAGGACCACGGGCAGTTGTTCAAGCTGCTGCCGGCGGAAGCCGCGCTCGGCATGGAGCTTACGTCCGCATACCAGCTGATACCCGAGCAGAGCACCGCGGCGATCATCGTGCATCATCCGCAGGCGAAGTACTACGCGGTGCGCACGGCGGCGGAAGGCGCTGGCGTGTAGCAATCAGGATTTCAGGACGACAGAAGGTGCAACTTCAAACCACGGAGGACAAGGAGGACACGGAGGGCAGCGAATGACTAATTCCTCGCCGTTCAGCAGTGCTCCGTGACCTCCGTGTCCTCCGTGGTTCAGTGTTTTTTTCTCTCCAGATTTCTTATTCGATGAGCGCAACCGCACTCCAACGCCTGCTCGACCCCGATTCCCTCGTGCTGTTCGACGGGGCGATGGGGACGATGCTGTACGCACGGGGCGTGTTCATCAACCAGTGCTACGACGAGCTCAATGTCCGTGCGCCGGATCTCGTGCGTGATGTGCACCGCGCGTACGTGAAGGCGGGCGCGGAAGTGCTGGAGACCAACAGCTTCGGCGCCAATCGCATGAAGCTCGCGCAGTTCGGTCTCGCGGCGCAGACACGGGAACTGAACAAGCGCGCGGCCGAACTGGCGCGGGAGGCGGCGGCCGAGGGCACCGACGTGCTCGTCGCCGGAGCCGTGGGACCGCTCGGCGTTCGACTCGAGCCGTATGGCGCCACGTCGGCGCTCGAGGCGCAGGCGGTGTTCCGCGAGCAGATGGAAGGATTGAAGGAGGGCGGCGCGGACCTCTTCATTCTCGAGACATTCGGCGACCTCCATGAGATCGGTCAGGCCATCGCCGCGGCGCGCGCCGTGGATCCCACGATGCCCGTCATTGCGCAGATGACGATTGGCGCCGATGGACTCACGCCATATGGTGCCACGCCGGAGGATGTCACGCGTGCGCTCGACCGTTTCGGCGCCGACGTGATCGGGCTCAACTGCAGCGTGGGACCGCAGGCGATCCTCGAGGCGGTGGAGAAGATGGTGCCGCTGACGCATCGGAAGATTTCCGCGCAGCCCAACGCCGGCATGCCGCGCGACGTGGGCGGCCGCAGCATGTACATGGCCAGTGCGGAGTACATGGCGGAGTATGCGCGGCACCTGGTGCAGGCGGGCGCCAAGGTGGTCGGTGGCTGCTGCGGCACGACGCCGGAGCACATCAGCGCCATGATGGTGGGCATCCGTCCGTTGAGTCCGCGATTTGCGCGCACCGGCGCCACCGCACAGGTGACGGCGGATGCTGCGTCTGCGCTGCGCGACGGACCGCGAACTCTCGACGCACCAGCGGTGCCGCTCGCCGAGCGGTCCCGCTGGGGTGCGAAAATCGCCTCCGGCGTGTTCGTCACGTCCGTCGAGATCGTGCCGCCGCGGGGAGTGGATGCGACGCGCATGCTCGCTGACGTCGGCCTGCTCAAGATTGCTGGCGTGGACGCCGTGAACGTGCCCGATGGCCCGCGTGCGCAGAGCCGCATGGGCGCGCTGCTCACCTCGCTGCTCATCGAGCAGAAGGTCGGCATCGAGGCGGTGACACACTACGCCTGCCGCGACCGCAACCTTCTGGGGATGCTCAGCGACCTGCTGGGCGCGTCTGCCGTCGGCTTGCGGAACCTGCTCCTCATCACGGGTGATCCACCCAAGATGGGTCCGTACCCGAGCGCCACGGCGGTGTTCGACATCGACGCCATCGGCCTCACCAACCTCGTGCGGAACCTCAATCACGGTCGCGACCCCGGGAATAACTCCATCGGCCAGGGCACCCAGTTCGTGATTGGCGTAGGCGTGAATCCGGCGCCGATCGACCTGGAGCATGAGCTCAAGCGGTTTGCGTGGAAGGTGGAGGCCGGAGCGGAGTTCGCCGTCACGCAGCCCGTATTCGACGCGCTGCAGTTGGAGAACTTCCTGCGCCGCACCGAGGGTGCGCGCGTGCCCATCGTGGCCGGTATCTGGCCGCTGGTAAGCCACCGAAATGCCGAGTTCCTTGCCAATGAGGTGCCGGGCGTGAGCGTGCCGGCGCAGGTGATTGAACGCATGCGACGGGCGAGCGACAGGTCCAAGGAGCACGCGATTGCGGAGGGCATTGCGATCGCCCGGGAGATGCTCGACAGGGTCCGCGGCGCCGTGCAGGGGGTGCAGGTGTCGGCCCCGTTCGGCAAGGTGGAACTGGCGCTGGAGGTGTTCGGTGATACGTTGCGGCCACCCGACTCGTCCATGGTGGACGTGGGCTCGCCAGCAGTTCGCTGAGCTCGACCGTGGCGCGGAGGGAGGATGGAACACGGCCGGCTCTTTATCGACTCGGCTGGCGTGGAGTGGGAAGTGTACGACGAATCCCAGTGGTCAATCGCAATGGCACTCGATTGGGACTATCCACCCCAGGTGGATGACTTCGGGTTGCTCTTCGATTCCCCAGTGGGCAAGCGACGCGTGTTCCCCTGCCCCAACGGCTGGCAGTCGCTCAGCGACTCGGAGCTCGAGGCGCTGCTGCACCGGGCGCGGTCGCTCACCTGACGGCACTTCCTGCGTAGCGCCTGCCCGCGCGGCATCTTTCGACACATGGCCACTCCGCCCCCGCCCGATGAGTTCATGCGCGCCGCCATCGACGAGGCGCGCGCAGGCCTGAGCGAGGGGGGCATTCCCATCGGCTCGGTGCTCGTTCACGAGGGGCGCATTCTCGGCCGCGGTCACAACCGTCGCGTGCAGCAGGACAGCGTGGTGCTGCATGGCGAGATGGATGCGCTGGAGAACGCCGGCCGCCAGCCCGCGTCCGTGTACCGGGAGTGTACGATCTACACCACGCTGTCCCCCTGCCCCATGTGCACGGGCGCGATCCTGCTCTACGGTATTCCGCGCGTCGTCGTCGGGGAGAACGTCTCCTTTCAAGGCGACGAGGCCCTGCTTCGCTCGCGTGGCGTGCGCGTAGACGTCCTGGACAATGCCGAGTGCATCCAGCTCATGACAGACTTCATTGCGCAGCGGCCGGAGCTGTGGAACGAGGATATCGGGGAGTAGGACTCGATCTCTCGCCGTGCGGTGCCATGGGGAACAAGCATCCACTGCCGGGACGTTACTCAGGAAGTAACTTGTGTACAGCCACCCTCGTGAGGACCTCGGCAGTGAAAGCAATTCTCCTGATCGACCACGGCTCCCGTCGTGAGGCGGCGAACGAAATGATGGACTGCATGGCGAACCTCGTGCAGGCCATGGCGGGCCCCGATGTCATCGCCCGCTACGCGCACATGGAGCTGGCCGAGCCCTCCATCGACGTCGGGTTGCGCAGTTGCGTGGACGCCGGCGCCACAGAGGTCATCTGCTTTCCGTACATGCTGTCGCCCGGCAAGCATTCCACGGGCGACATTCCCCGCATGGTAGCCGCCGCCGCCGCAGCGTTTCCCGGCCTCGACGTGCGCGTCACCAACGCCCTCGGTGTCCATGAGAAGCTTGGCGAGCTCATTCTCGAGCGTGCTGGCCTGCCGGTGGTGAATGCACTGCGCGGGGAGGATGCGGCGCACTGCTGGCATTCATCGCGTTCCGAAACGGCGTGCGGCGACGCATGCCGCTGTCATCTCGTCGCGGGCGCTGTGGTGCATGCGTCGCCCTCCTCCTCCGTCCCGGCCTGACCCTTCCCATGACCACCGAATCCGCCGTCGCCCGCCCGCCCCTCACCCTGCTGTCCGAGGACGAGGAAGCATTTCGCGACGCGGTTGCCGGCTTTGCGGCGGAAGAGGTGAAGCCACGCGTGGCGGCCATGGAGCGCGCCGGCAAGATCGACCCTGACCTCATCGCGAAATACTTCGCGATGGGACTCATGGGCATCGAGGTGCCCGAGCAGTACGGCGGTGCAGCGGGTTCACTCTTCATGGTGGCGCTGGCCGTCGAGGAGGTGAGCAAGATCGACGCGGCAGCCGCCATCCTGATCGACGTGCAGAACACGCTCGTGAACTATCCCATCGCGCGGTATGGCAGCGAGGCGCTCAAGGCCAAGTACCTTCCCCGCCTCACCAGCGACACCATCGGCGCCTACGCGTTGAGCGAGCCCGGCTCGGGATCAGACGCATTCGGCATGGCCACGCGAGCCGAGCAGAAGGGCGACGTCTGGGTACTGAACGGCCGCAAGATGTGGATCACCAATGGCGCCGAGGCGGGCATCTACATCGTGTTCGCCAACATCAATCCGGGCGCGGGATACAAGGGCATCACGGCGTTCATCGTCGAGCGCGGCTTCGCGGGATTCTCCGTTGGCAAGAAGGAGGACAAGCTCGGGATCCGTGCGTCGAGCACCACGGAGCTGATTCTTGACGGCGTCGAAGTGCCGGCCGAAAACGTACTTGGTCCCGTGGGTCAGGGCTACAAGGTGGCCATTGAGACTCTTAACGAGGGGCGCATCGGCATCGGTGCGCAGATGATCGGCGTAAGCCAGGGTGCGCTGGCCGCGGCAACGGCGTACGTGAAGGAGCGGCACCAGTTCGGGAAGTCGCTCTCCGAATTTCAGGGCATCCAGTTCCAGCTGGCGCAGGCGCGCACCGAAACGGAAGCCGCTCGGCTCATGGTGTACAACGCCGCTCGCCTGAAGGACGCGGGGCGTGACATCGCCATGGAGGGCGCCATGGCGAAGCTGTTCTCCAGCCAGGTGGCGGAGCGGGTGACGTCGGTGTCGCTGGAACTCTTCGGCGGGTATGGCTACACCACGGACTATCCCGCCGAGAAGTTCTATCGCGACGCGAAGATCGGCGCCATTTACGAAGGCACGAGCAACATGCAGCTCGGTACCATCGCGAAGGCGATGCTGCGCTAGCGTAGTGCCGCAGGAATGGCGACAGAGCGATCGGATGGGTGCCGGCGCGGGGATGCGCCGACGGAATAACGCCTCTGCCAGCGCCGCCGCCTTGCCGTGGCCCGCTGGAGGTGCGCGTGGCGGTCCCTCGGGCAAGCGATTCTCACTCCGCGCCTAGCACAGCCGGGGGCAGCGCGCTACGTTCGCGCCAGGCAGTAGCAGGCTTACGATCGCATCTCCGTCGTGCTCTCACACGGGTCGACCGACCACGGAATGTGGCAGGGAGCCATACGCTGTCGTTTTCAACACTACCGCCGATGGTCGTGCGCAGAATCGGCGCGTGGAGCTGGTCAAGTCCGGACCGTCCGCTCCAGCGCCAGAGACAGTGTCGCCCGCGACAATCCGCCGCGGGCCCATGGTTGACACTCCACATCGGAACATCACATGACCGCCACAGTGCACCCCACCACCAGTACCGGCCTCACCGCCAACATCGCCGGTCTCCTGGCCTACGTGCTCGGACCATTCACCGGCGTGCTCTTTCTCGTGATCGAGAAGGAGAATCGCTTCGTGCGCTTCCACGCCGCCCAGTCGATCGTCGTGAGCGTCGCGATCATCGTGCTGTCCATCGCCCTCGGCATAGCGTCCGGGCTGCTCGCGGTGGTGCCGGTCCTCGGCTGGATCGTTGCCCTGCTCGCCGGGCTCGGGTTCGGCCTCGTCACCTTCGTGCTCTGGATCGTGCTCATGTTTCGCGCGTTCCAGGGTGTTGAGTGGGAGGCGCCGATCGTGGGGCGTTTCGCCAGAAACTTCGTCCAGCCCGAGGCGTGACAGCGCGAAAATCGAGCGCGTTCCACGGATCACGCTCGTTCTAGCCACGTTCGTCCTCGTGCAGGGCGTGGCCCCGCTGATCACGTTG
>JACMOE010000387.1 GCA_014378185.1 Gemmatimonadaceae bacterium
CCATCGCTTTGGCGTGGCAGCGGATGCTCGGCATCATCGCGTGGTGTATTGCGTCGTTGGGCATCCTCGTGCCGCTGGGAGTGCTGGTTGGCGTGGTGGTGCTTGTGCTGCGCCGCGTCCCCACTCTCCCGACCCACGCGAAGGTCGTTGACCCATGACTCTTCACGCGGTTGACCCCTGACTGCTGCACTGGCTGCAGAAAACTCATGACCGGCTTTTCGTCGCGCGTCGCAAAAGCTGGTCGTGAGTTTTCTGCAGCCAGTTATCCAGTCGCCCGGTTTTTCGTGCCGGACGCGCCGCACCGCTCCCTCGGCTGGCGCGACGTCGAGACCCACCACCATTATTCGCGTTCCTCCATCCAGGCCGCGCATGACGACGCCGACCACTCCCCCGAGCTCCGATTCGGGCGCGACGTTCGCTCCATACATCCCCGCCTCCGAATCGCCGAAGGAATTCAGCATCGGCGCCATCGTGCTTGGCGTCCTGCTCGGCCTCGTGTTCGCCGCTTCCAGCATCTATCTCGCGCTGAAGGTGAGCCTCACGGTCAGCGCGTCGATTCCCATCGCCGTGCTGTCGATCACCATCTTCCGCTACATCTCGCGCGCGATGCGCGCGGCGCCCGCGACCATCCTCCAGAACAACCTCGTGCAGACCACGGGATCCGCTGGCGAGTCCATCGCCGCCGGTATCGCGTTCACCCTGCCCGCCCTGCTGTTGCTGGGCTACGAGCTGCCGTGGATCAAGGTCATCGCCATCGGCGTGGTGGGCGGCGTGCTCGGCGTGCTGTTCCTGGTGCCGCTGCGTCGCAGCCTCATCGTGAAGGAGCACGCGAACCTCAAGTATCCCGAGGGCACGGCGTGCGCGCAGGTGCTCATCGTGGGCGAACGGGGCGGCGAGCAGGCCAAGACGGTGTTCATGGGCTTCGGACTCGGGGCCGCGTACAAGCTGCTCAACGGCGGCCTTCACGCATTTCTCGAGGTGCCGAAGCACGCCTTCACGAAGATGATGGCGAACGGGCAGGTGCAGCTCTTTGGCGAGATCCAGTCGGAGATCAGCCCGGAGCTCACCGGCGTGGGCTACATCATCGGTCCGCGCATCGCGGGGTACCTGTTCGCCGGCGGCCTGCTCTCGTTCTTCTGCCTCATTCCGGCCATCAAGCTGTTCGGCGCCGGCCTCACGTCGCCGATCTTCCCGGCAACACAGCTCATCAGGGACATGAACGCGATGGACGTGCGCGGCAAGTACGTCTACTACATCGGGGCGGGCGCCGTGACCGCGGCGGGATTGATCAGCCTCGCCCGCACGCTGCCCACCATCTGGAGTTCGCTCGTTGCCGGCCTCGGTGACTTCCGCGGCGCGAAGGGCGACGACGGCGTGGCGCGCACCGACCGTGACCTGCCCATGGGCGTCGTGCTTGTCGGTACCCTGCTCTGCCTCGTGGCGATGGTCGTGCTTCCGCAGATCGGCATCAACATCTTCGGCGGTATCCTCGCGCTCTTCTTCGCCTTCCTGTTCGTCACCGTGTCCAGTCGCATCACGGGGCAGATCGGCAGCTCGGCCAACCCCGTGTCGGGCATGACGGTGGCGACGCTCTTGCTCACGTCGCTCATGTTTCTCGCAGCGGGTTGGGTGGGCATCGAGTATCGCGTGCTGGCGCTGTCCATTGGCGGCGTTGTCTGCGTCGCGGCTTCAACTGCCGGCGCCACCTCGCAGGATCTCAAGACCGGCTACCTGGTGGGTGCCACGCCGAAGTACCAGCAGATCGGCCTGCTCATCGGGGTGACGGCGAGCGCGCTGCTGGTTGGCGGCATCATCCAGTTCCTGAACGAGGCGAAGACCACCATCGTCGCGAAGGACTACCCGGGCGTGCAGGTGTCGGTGATCGAGCAGGGCAATCGCTTCGCGCTCGCCGGCGGCCACATGGTCACGGCGGCGGACGCACCGGGTACACCGAGCTATCGCATAGGGCGGTTGTACGAACAGACGGGAAATGCCATTGCCGGCAAGTACCTCGTGGATGACGCCGGAGCGATCAAGTACGTCGTCGATCCCGGTGTGGGCGGTCATGAGCCGAAGAACTACGACGGCCGCACTGTGGAGAAGCTCGATTCACCGAAGGCGCAGATCATGGCGCTGGTGGTGGACGGCATCCTCACACAGAAGCTGCCGTGGGGGCTCATCCTGATCGGGGCGTTTCTCGCCATCGGCATCGAAGTGCTTGGCATTCCGTCACTTCCGGTGGCCGTGGGTGTGTACCTCCCCATCTCGACGTCGGCCGCGATGTTCCTGGGCGGCGTGATCCGGTGGCTGGTGGACCCGCGCATGACGCCCGAGGCGCGGGCGGGAGTTGACGCGGACTCGGGTCCCGGAGTCCTGTTCTCGTCGGGGCTCATAGCGGGTGGGGCCATCATGGGCGTCGTGCTTGCTGGACTGGCCGCAAAGCACCTCGACGAAAAGTTCGACCTGAGCAAGACGCTGGGCGCCATGTCGACGAGCAACGTGGTGTCGCTGGTCGCGTACGTTCTGCTCCTCGCCGTTCCGCTGTACCTGGTGGGGCGTCGCATGCGTTCCACCGAGAGCTGACACTTGCCTGCCGGCGCCCACCCTCATGCGCCGGCGAGGGAGAAACCGATGGCCAGATTGTCGAGTGTGGTGGCGCGGCTCAGTGGCTGTGCGATGGTCGTGCTCGCGCTTGCGTCACCCGCCGTGGCGCAGGCGCCGAGTGCAACGCTCGTGGGCACGGTGCGCGATTCTGCGGGAAGTCCCGTGCCCGGAGTGGAAGTGTGGCTCAGGGGCTCGGACCTCTACACGCACACCGCTGACAACGGCGGGTTTCGGTTGTCGGGCGCGGCGCCGGGTGCCGCACGGGTGACCGTGCGACGGATGGGTTTCGAGTCCACCACGTTCGACCTTCAGCTGCACGCAGGGCAAATCGACTCACTCGTGATTTCGCTCACCATGGTGCCCACGGCGCTGGCCGGCATGGGTGTCGAGGAAGAACGCAACACGCGGTCGAAGCGGTTGCTGGCGGGCTTCTGGGAACGGCGTTCGCGCGGCTTCGGTCACTACTTCACCCGCGACGAAATCGAAGCGCGCAATCCGCACGAGTTCACGGACATCGTGCGCACCACGGCCGGCGTGAGCGTGATGTCGATCAACGGACGGCAGTCCATCCGCTTCTCGCGCAACGCGGGCCTGCGCATCGACTGCCCTCCGCAGTACTGGGTGGATGGGATGTCGGTGCAGAACGCGACGCCGGATGAGTTTCCCCCGCAGGACGTGGAGGCGCTGGAGGTGTACGCGGGCGCCGCGACGATACCGCCGCAGTTTGCTCCCCGCATGGTGACGTTCGGGCCAAAGACGTGCGGGGCGATCGTGATCTGGACACGGCTGCCTGGGTCGTGATGTCGTCACTAGCTTGGCCGCACCTACAACCGCGAGATCGATGCTCCGCCCTGCCTTCTTCGCAGTCCTGCTCACCCTCCCTGCCGGCGCCCAGTCCGCCCGCCCCGCCGACCTCATCGTCACCAATGCGCGCATCTACACCGTCGACGACTCCCGGCCGGTCGTCACGGCCATGGCCATACGCGACGGACGCATCGCCTTCACCGGCTCGGCGCGCGAAGCGATAGCCCTCAAGGGCACGGCCACTCGCGTCCTCGACGCCGGCGGGCGAACCATCATCCCCGGCATGGTGGACGCCCACGCACACCTCCTTGGACTCGGGCAGTCGCTGCGCAGCGTAGCGCTCTACGGTGCCAAGTCGTACGACGAGGTCATTGCTCGCGTGGTCGCCCGCGCGAAGGGCATTCCGGCTGGCCAATGGATTCTCGGCCGTGGATGGGACCAGAACCAGTGGGGCGACACGCGCTTTCCCACGAACGAAGCGCTGAGCCGCGCACTGCCGAACAATCCGGTGTACCTCACGCGGGTTGACGGTCACGCGGGCCTTGCGAACGCCGCTGCGCTTCGCGCTGCCAACGTGACCGCCGCCACGAAGGACCCCAGCGGCGGCCGCATCGAGCGCACGCCATCGAGCGAGCCCACCGGCGTATTCATCGACAATGCCAAAGGGCTCGTCGAACAGTCCATTCCGTCCGAGACGCGAGAGGAAGCCCGCGCCGAAATCCGCGCGGCGATCGCGGAGTCGCAGCGATGGGGCCTCGTGGGCCTGCACGACGCGGGCGAGTCACGACCCGTCATCGACCTCATGGAGGAAATGGCAAAGGCCGGCGAAATTCCCTTCCGACTGTACGTCATGATCGGCGACGATTCCGCGGCTGTGGCCCACTACCTCGCGCGCGGCCCGCAAAGCGGCCTGTACGACAACCACCTCTGGATCCGCACCATCAAGCTGTACGCCGACGGCGCACTCGGCTCACGTGGCGCGGCACTGCTGGAGCCGTACACCGACGACCCGGCCAACACGGGTCTGCTGGTTTCCGCTCCGGCACACATCCAGGCTGTAGCCACGCGCGCGCCCCGCGCCGGCTTCCAGGTGGCGACGCACGCCATCGGCGATCGCGGCAATCGCCTGGTGCTCGACGCCTACGAGGCGGCGCTCAAGACCGTTCCCGTGGCCGACCATCGCTTCCGCGTCGAACACGCGCAAATCCTCAACCACGACGACATTCCCCGCTTCGCCGCGCTCGGCGTCATTCCGTCGATGCAGGCCGTCCACCAGACGAGCGACATGTACTGGGCCGGTGCGCGGCTTGGACAGGGGCGACTCCTGGGCGCCTATGCGTGGCGCTCGCTGCTCGAAACTGGCATCGTCGTGCCCAACGGCAGCGACTTCCCCGTGGAAGCGGTGAATCCTCTCCTCAGCTTTCACAGCGCCGTGGCACGACAGGATGCGGAGAACTGGCCGTCCGGTGGCTGGATGTCTGAACAGCGGATGACGCGGGATGAGGCGCTCAAGAGCATGACCATCTGGCCCGCGTTCGCCGGCTTCCAGGAGGCGACGATGGGCTCGCTGAGCCCGGGCAAGCTCGCCGATTTCGTCATCCTGGATCGCGACATCATGACGGTGGCCGAGCGCGACATTCTCGGCACGGCGGTCATCGCGACGTATATTGGTGGGAAGCCGGTGTACGAGCGGGCGGCGCTGCCCTGAGTTCGTGCGCACCGCGCGGTGAGCCTTAGGCGAGGTGCGCATGTTCTTCGATCGTTCGGCGGCTGATGCAGAGTCGCGCGCCGCTGGCGCGTCCGTGCGCTATGGGTGGCTGACTCCGGACCGGCAGACCCAGGTACGCGGCGTGTTGCTCGGCCTCACGCTCTTCTTCGGCCTCACCGTGTGGGTCTGGCACTCGCTCGATGCGGCCGCACCCAACCCGGGCGTATTCGTGCGCAAGCTGCGCATCGTGGGCATCATGACGTGGCTCTACGCGTTGGTGCAGCTGCTGGACATCCGCTTCTGGCGGAGCGCCACCGCTCGCAAGCGTCGCGAGGCCATGGGCATTCCGGACAGCCTCATTGCGTGGCTGTTCGGTCAAATGCTCGCGTGGTTCGGCATCATCTACTACGGCTTCACGGAAGACGCGCGATGGTACCTGGCCGGCCTGGTGGTGCTCGTTGTCACATTCATCGTGTTCCCGGTGCGTCAATCGAAGTCGTGAGCAGCCGCGCGCGCGTGATCTCCCTCCTGCCGGCCGCAACGGAACTCGTGTGCGCACTGGGCGCGAGGGATTCGCTCGTCGCCATCTCGCACGAGTGCGACTACCCCGCCGACGTCGCGCTCCTGCCCCGCGTGACCGCCAGCGCGGTGGATCGCGACGCATCGTCCGCGAGCATCGACGCCGAGGTCCGGCTGCTGTCGAGCTCGGGTAGGCCGGTGTTTGCGCTTGATGCCGCTGATATCGTCCGCCTGTCCCCCACCGTCATCCTCACGCAGGCGCTGTGTGACGTCTGCGCCGTGAGCGATGGCGACGTGCGCGACATCGCCACGCTCGTATCACCGGCTCCCGAAATCATTTCGCTCAGCGGCACCACGCTCGATGGCATCTGGGAAGACTTCACACGCGTCGGCGTGGCGATCGGACATACGGAGGAAGCAACCGCCCTCCTCGCGGCCATCGCGTTACGACTCCACGTGGTGCACGAGCGGCTGGAGGCCGCGCGCGCCCCACGGCCAAGGGTGGTGGTGATCGAGTGGCTGGATCCGCTATTCGTGGCTGGGCACTGGACGCCCGAGCTCGTGCGTCGAGCCGGCGGGATCGATGTATTGTCGGAGCCCGGAGCGCACTCCGTGCAGATCGCTATCGATCAGGTTCGTTCCGCGCGTCCCGACGTGCTCCTCTTTGCCCCGTGCGGATTCGACGTGTCGCGCGCCGAGCGCGAGGCGCGGGCGCTGCTCGTCAGCAGTGAGTGGAGTTGGGCACGCGGATGCGAGGCATGGGCGCTCGACGGGAATGCGCTCACGTCGCGTCCCGGACCTCGGCTCGCCGACGCGGTGGAGGTGATGGCGTCGGTCTTCACTCCCGCGCTTTTTGCGCCGCCGCTACCAGTTCATGCGCGCAAGCTGTCGCCCTGAGCAAAGCGAAGGACCTGCTTGTCCTTCGCGTCGGTCAGGACGACAACATGTGCTACGCGGAAAACCATATCCGCGCCGACACCAGCGCCAGGAATATCGCGAACACGCGCCTCGCCATGGTCGGGTTGAGCGTCAGGCCCACGCGCGCACCAAAATAGGCACCCACGAATAGACCAGCCGCTACCAGCAGGCCCGCAGTGACGTTCACGTGACCGTTCCGGTGATACTGCCATGCGCCGAGGGCCCCCACGGGCAGCAGGAGCGCCATCAGCGACGTTCCGGTGGCCGTTGTCGGCTCCATCCTTCCATACAGCAGTAGTGCAGGCACGATGATGATTCCTCCACCAATGCCGAAGAGGCCGGATAGCAGGCCGGCGGCGAGCCCGATGGCAAGAAAGAGCAGTGGCATCAATGGACTGGCTGGAGTGGCGCGACCGAGTGACAACAGTCACAGAACGTTCGCCAGTTTGCACCGCAGCGCAATGGAATGGACTTCCCGCAGCCACCGGCACGGGCTAGCATTCGTCCCTTACCCCACACCGCGTCCCAGATGATCAGTCCGTCTTCGCTCAGCTTCCTCAAGCGTCTCCTCGACGCACCGGCCCCCTCGGGCTTCGAGACCGCCGCCGCGCGCGTCTGGCGCACGGAAGCCGAGTCGTTCGCTGTCAAGGTGACGGTGGACGTGGCCGGGAACAGCATGGCGGAGGTGAACCCTGGTGGATCGCCCACCATCATGCTGGACGGCCACATCGACGAGATCGGCGTCATCGTGCAGTACATCGACGACGACGGCTACATCTACATCGCACCCATTGGCGGCTGGGATCCCCAGGTGCTCGTTGGCCAGCGCATCCGCTTCCTGGGCAACGATGGTGACGTGCTTGGCGTGGTGGGCAAGAAGCCCATCCACCTCATGAAGACCGAAGATCGCGAGCACGCCAGCAAGTTCACGGATCTCTGGGTGGACATTGGCGCCACCAAGCGTGACGAGGCCGAGGCACGCCTCAGCATCGGCGATCCCGGAGTGCTGGATTCGCGCACCCTGGATTTTCCCAACGACCGCCTCGTGTCCCGCTCCATCGACGATCGCATCGGCGCCTTCATCGTGCTCGAGGCGCTGCGCCGCTACGCCGAGCAGCCAGGCGCCGCACGCGTGGTGGCTGCGGCCACCACGCAGGAAGAGATCGCGTGGCACGGCGGCGGCGCGCTGGTGTGCGCGCACAGCATTCATCCGCAGGTCGCGCTGGTGGTGGACGTCACCTTCGCCACCGATCACCCGAACATCGAGAAGAAGGAGATCGGCGAGCACAAGATGGGTGGCGGTCCCATCATCAGCCGCGGCGCACTCATCTCGCCGGTGGTGCACCGCATCCTGCGCGCGACCGCGAAGGCCCACGACATTGCGCACGCCGTGCACGCCGTTGGCCGCGATACCTCCACCAACGCGGATGCCATCCACATCGCGCGCGAGGGTGTTGCCACGGGACTGGTATCCATCCCCAACCGCTACATGCACTCGCCCAACGAGATGGTGTCGCTCATCGACGTGGACAACGCGGCCACGCTCATCGCCGAGTTCTGTCGCGCCATCACGCCGGACACCGACTTCACGGCGCGATAGCGCACCCGCGCGACTACGGCGTCGCGCGGGCGATCCGACTCAGGGCCAGGGTCACCGCGGCGCGTACATCGTCGTCCTTGTCGTCATGCAGCGCGCGGAGTGCGGACACCGCCTCGTCGCTGCGCGCTTCAGCCAGGCCGATTACTGCGGCCACGCGCACGCTCGTCGTCTTGCGCTGGAACATGCCGCGCTTCTGTTCCGATGCATTGACGAGTCGCTCCACTGCTTCCGGCGTGCCCAGCTTGCCGAGCGCGGCGAGGAATGCGGCCTGCACGTCTTCATCCTTCTCGACGTCCAGCGCGCGGAGCAGTTCTGGTGCAGTGGTCAGCACGTCCTTTCGCGCCACCAGCGCCGCCGCGGCCTGCATGCGCGTGGCAGGCACGGGATCCGTGAGCGCCTGCTGGATGGCCTTGAGCGCTCGGGGAGTGCCCAGGCTCATCAGCGCGCCGGTGGCCGCGCGACGGACCCGCTCGTCCTCGTGCTTCAGCAACAGCGAGAGCGGCTCCTCCGCCTCGGCCATCTGCATTTCGCCCAGCAGTTCCGCGGCATTCCGAACCACGAACCATCGGGCGTCGCCCAGCATGTTCAACAAGGCCGGCACCCCCGCCCGGGTGGCGAGCAGCGCCTCGAAGTAGACGCGGCGATCGCGTTGCTGCCCCACCGACGTGATCTGATCGATGAGCGCGTCGGCGCCATCTTCCTCGGCGCGCGACAGCACGGCCAGGTTCTGCGCGCGATGCGCGATGTCGTGCGGCAGCTCGCGCGCCACGAGCCTCAGGACAGCCGGCTTGCCGATGCGTTTGATTGCGACCGCCGCTGCCCGCTTCTGCTCGAAGTGTGGCAACTCGGTCTCACGCAGGCCCACGCGGTAGAGAATGTCACCCAGCACGCGTGCCTGCCCCTGCAACGCCGCGGATTCGCCGATCACCACGAGATCCTCCAACACCTGCGCGATCTCGCCCGCGTCGGTCGTGCTCTCCAGTTGCGCGAGCAACGCATCATGCGATGCGCTCGGCGCGCGTGCGGCGGCGAACTGCGCGAACATCCCCCCGTCGCTGCGGGAGGATGATGGTGCCGCAATTGCCTGCGTGGAGCGCGGAGTCGCCCGGGCTTCGGCCGCCGCGAGTGGATCGTCCAGTACTTCGCCAAATTCCATCGCGTCGAGTGACGCCGTCTCGCGCGCGGGAGCCGGCATCGGTGCCTCGTGAGCAAAGGCCGGCCGCGTGGCAAAGCGAACGGCCGTGATGCCGGACGCCACTCGCTGCATCTCCGCGGCGGTTCCCCCATCGTCCAGCACGGGCGTGCTGGCGAGAATCCTCACGATGCCCAGCAATTCGCCGGGGGTCGCTGCCTCCTCGCTGCTGACGAGTGTCAGCCCGTGCCGAGCCATCTGGGCCGTCAGGTCAGGCACGCCGGTGAACGCCATGGGCACCGCGTCGCCATTCGCGCGCAGTTCAAGGCCATGCTGCGCAACGCCCACCGGGCCCTGCCCCGACGTCGTCAGGAGGAGCCGTAACGCGGACTTCTGCTCATCCAGGTTCGCCGGCTCGTTGAGGACGAGCCAGAAGAGGTGGGCCA
>JACMOE010000046.1 GCA_014378185.1 Gemmatimonadaceae bacterium
AACCTCATCATGATGCCGATGTGGGTGGTGTCCGGCGTGTTCTTTTCGGCCAGCAACTTTCCCGCGGTTGCGCAGCCGTGCATCCAGGCGCCGCCGCTCACGGCGTCCATCAATGCGTTGCGCGCAACGATGCTTCAGGGCGCGGGGTGGAGCGTCGTGGCGCCGTCGATGGCGATCCTCGGCGTGTGGCTGGTGGTGAGCTTCACGCTGGCGTTCCGGATGTTTCGCTGGCGGTGATCGTCCCGCGTTGGCTTGGGAGGAGCAGGTCCTTCGCTTCGCCCAGGACGACAAGGCTTGCTACCAATGCAGCCGTGACGCCGCCGCGCACCAGCAGCGTCGTGCTCACCGCGCCGCTCAACAGCGGATGAACTGTGTACCGCCTTCGCGGCGAGTCGGCCGTGTCGTGACCGCGCCGCGCACCGAAGTAATCGTTGGACAGGTTGCTGATCGCGTGCAGCACTACGTACGCCAACACCAGCAGGACGAACCCTACCACCGTAAACCGGCGATCGGTCCATGCCAGCAAGCCGGCCAGGAGCGCAGCCTGGAACGATATCACGAGGATCACGCTGCGCGCCGAGTACAGGAACCGCGCGGTTGGATCGAGCTCGGCGAGGTCCGCGGCCAGCGGGGGATAGAATCCGCTGAATGCGCGTGCCCATTCTCGCGGTCCTCGGCCGGTCGGTCGACGTCCCGGCGGAACTGCAGAGGAGGATGGTTCGCTGGTCACTTCACTCATGTGTTACTCCACTGCATCGCGCGTGTGTCCTGACGCTGGCTCGTTCTTCAAGCCCGATGATGCATCCGCAAAACGCAGGGTGCGATGTCCGTCGTCCGTATTCTGCTTCTGACGTCACTCAAGAGAACAAGCCGATCCGGCGAACACCCAAGGTGGCGCGGCGCCCGATATCCGCCGTCAGCCGTCAGCCGTTCGCCGTCCGCTGCATCAGTCCCCATACCGCCTCCACATCCGCGCGCTCCGTCTGCTCTGCCCCGATGGACACCCGCACCATCCAGCGCCCATCCAGCAGCGCCGGCGTGAGGTACGCCAACCCCGACGCATTCACCCGCCCCACCCAGGCAAGTGTGTGCCGATCCAGCGCCTCTCCGGAAATACCCGGTGGCTCATGCAGCACGCACACCGTCTGCAGGGGAGCCGGCGCCATCACCCTCCACCCTCGAGCCGACGCAACCGCCGCGGCCAACCACGCCGCATTCCTCATGTCGCGCCGCAACCGCCCCTGAATCCCCGCAACGCCCTGCTCGCGAATGTGCAGCCACAACTTCAACGCACGAAAACGGCGCCCCAGCGGCAGCCCCCAATCGCGCAGGTTCTTCACGTCGCCATCAACCGCCGATTGCAGGTAGCTCGGGTTCGTGGACATCACCCGCACCAGGTGACTCGCGTCGCGCACGTAGTACAGCGAACAGTCGAACACCACGCCCAGCCACTTGTGCGCGTTGAGCACCAGCGAATCAGCGCCCTCGACGCCGTCCCACATCCAGCGGCACTCGGGCAGGATCATGGCCGAGCCGGCCATCGCGGCGTCCACATGCACCCACACTCCGTGCGCTGCCGCAACTGCCACGATCGCACCAACCGGGTCGAGCGCCGTGGTCGTGGTGGTGCCCGTTGTCGCAACGACCGCGCAGGGTCGTCGCCCAGCCGTGATATCGTCGGCGATCGCGAGCGCCAACGCATCGGCGCGCATCGCGAACTGCTCGTCATGCGCCACCACTCGCACATTGGCGCGACCAAACCCCGCGAGCAACGCGGCCTTTTCCACCGAGCTGTGGCTGTGCGCCGACACATACACCACCAGCGGCTGCGACTCCTGCTGCAGCCCGCCCCGCGCCAGCCCATACGACGTCGTTCGCTCCCGCGCGCAGATCAGTGCCACCAGCGTGCTCGTGGACGCAGTGTCCTGGATGACTCCACTCCACTGCCCCGACAAACCCACCATCTGCCGCATCCAGTCGGTGGTCACTTCTTCCAGCTCGCTCAACGCAGGACTCGACTGCCACGACAACCCGATCACGCCCAGTCCCGTGCTCAGGTAGTCGCCCAGCACGCTCGCGAGCGACGCATTTGCCGGGAAGTAGCCGAAGAATCCGGGATGCTGCCAATTCGTGATCCCCGGCATGATGAGCTCGTCCACGTCGCGCAGGATTGCGTCGAGCGATGCGCCGTCCAACGGAGGCGACGCCGGCAGGCTCGCCCGCACCTCACCAGGGGCACTCCGCGCAATCACGTCACGCGCCCCGACCGTGGCGCGATAGTTCGCTACCCAATCGACGATCTCGTGACCCAGGCGGCGGAATTCTTCCGGTGTCATGGCGCCGACGTCCACCGCTTCGCCGCTGTCGCCCGCTCGGCCGTGGTCGTCATCCTGATCGCGTCGCCGCCGAGCAGGCGCGCCGTGCGCTCCGCCAGCAGGCGGCGACGCGTGATGAAGAACAGCACGATGCACAGGACGAGCGCGAGAAAGGCGAGTTGCACTTCCAGGCTGTGGGCGACGTGCAGCGCGGCGACGGCCGCGCGACCAAAGGCGAGGCCGAGATACGCGAACAGGAGCGCCCACACCAGCGAACTGAGTCCAGTCGCCATCGCGTACAGGCCAATGGGGAGCCGCGCCGCACCGCAGGCGATGGGCAGGGGAAGCCGCAGTCCGTAGGCAAAGCGCACGGCGAGCGACGCTCGCCAGGGATGTCGCTGCACGATCGCCAGCGCACTGTCCAGCAGCCGGTGCTTGTGTGGCCAGCGCGCGCGCACCCAGTCAATGCGCCACCGTCCCACATAGTAGAGAGCGATCGACGCGGCCCAGATGCCAAGCGTGACCGCGATCACGACACCAAGCATGCCGGCGCGCCCGTGGCGAGCCGCGATCCCGCCAAAAATGGGGTTCGCTTCCTCGAACACGATGCTCGTCGCACCGAGTGCGCTGTACTTCCACAGCCTCTCGAGGAGCGTCATGTGATGCAGCTGACGCACGACGGGAGCAGCAGCTTGCAGGATAAGCGCTAGAATACGACCATTCCTCCCTCATCGTGTCGCGGATGTCGGCTCAGGCAATTTACCGACTGGGCGCGGCTTGGTGAGGCAACGCCCATCGGCCCGCCCCGCACCCGCCGCCAGACGTCATGGATATCGATCCGATGAACGCGCCCGGCCACGACGACGTGCCCTCCGTCGCAGCGTCCGACGCACGCGCCCGGCGCCTCAATAGCTGGGTGGCCATCACCATCGCCCTGCTGGCCACCTTCATGGGCATCTGCAAGGTGCGCGATGACAACCTCGTGCAGGCCATGCAGCAGGCCCAGGCCGACAAGATCGACCACTGGTCGTTCTACCAGGCCAGGAACATCCGTCAGGAAATTGCCCAGGCGCAGGTGGATCAGCTGCTCCTCATCACGTCCACGCAGCCAGCGGCAGCGCAGGCGAAGGCGGCACCCCTCATCGCCAAATATGCCGCGCTCGCCGCGGAACAGAAGCAGAAAAAGAGCGAGCTCCAGAAACAGGCGGTGGCAGACCAGAGAATGTACGACTCCCTCAACTACCATGACGACCAGTTCGACCTCGCCGATGCACTCTCCGCGATCGCCATCTCGCTGCTGGCGCTCACGTCCCTCACACAGCGAAGGTGGCTCTTCTGGGTGGCGCTCACCGCCGCCATCTTCGGGGTGATCATGGGCCTGGCCGGCTTGCTGAGCTGGCAGTTGCATCCCGACGCCCTGTCACACCTTCTCTCGTGAATCCCGAGGTTCGCATGCGCGCAGCGCTTCGCCTGACGCTTCTGGCCGGTCTTCTGGTTCATCCCTCGCGCGCGACCGCGCAGCGTCCACTGCTGCTGGTTCCGCAGCCACGCGAGGGGCGCATCGAACGCGAAATCACGCTCACGCGCGGCATCTCCGTCGCAACACCCGCGGAGGACGCCGACGCATTTGCCGCGCGCGAGCTGTCCGATGCGCTGCGCGAGAACGGCATTCCGGTGTCGGAGGGCGGCACCACCGCCCGCGTCGTGCTGCTGCGCACCACGTCGCCCTCCGCGCGCGCCCTTCTCGCCCGCGCGCATGCGACGTTCGCGCCCGAGATGCACGACGAAGGCTATCTCCTCGTGCCCGACGGCACGACGCTCGCCGTCATCGGCGCCACCGCGTCGGGCATCTTCTACGGCGCACAGACGGTCAAGCAGCTCGTGGCGGGCCGCGGATCGAGCGCCGTGCTGCAGATGGCGTCCGTCCGCGACTGGCCCGCCATGCGCTACCGCGGCCTGCATGACGACCTCGCGCGTGGCCCGGTTCCCACGCTCGACTACATGAAGCGGCAGCTGCGCACATTTGCCGCATACAAGCTGAACGTCTACTCCCCGTACTTCGAGCAGACGCTCGCGTATCGGTCCAACCCGCTGAGCGCTCCGCCGGGAGGCACTATCTCGCGCGCCGATGTTGCCGAGCTGGTGGCGTACGCAAGCCGCTATCACATCGACGTCATTCCGGAGCAGGAGGCATTCGGGCACCTGCACCACGTGCTCAAGTACGAACTCTATGCGCCGCTGGCCGAGACCCCGCGTGGGCATGTGCTGGCGCCCGGCCAGCCGGGTTCGATGGCGATCATCAAGCAGTGGTTCGCCGAGATCGATACCATGTTTCCGAGCCGTTACGTGCACATCGGCGCCGACGAAACCTTCGAGCTCGGCCGCGGCCAGACCGCGGATCGGATCAAGCGCGACAGCATTGGCCCGGTGTACCTGGGCTTCCTGAAGGACATCGTCACCGCCATCAAGCGGCCCGGAAAGAAATACCTGTTCTGGGGCGACGTCGCCGTGAATCACCCCGGGCTGGTGGCGTCGCTGCCGAAGGAGATGGCCGCCGTTGCCTGGTCGTACGGCGCCGAGAAGAGCTTTGATCGCGAGATTACGCCGTTCACGAATGCCGGCATCGAGACGTGGGTGGCACCGGGCACGAGCAGCTGGAATCGCGTGTATCCCAACAACAACATCGCCTTCACCAACATCCGCAACTTCGTGCGCGACGGCCAGCGACTAGGCGCTGTCGGCATGCTGAACACCACGTGGGATGACGATGGCGAGTCCATCTTCGACCAGACGTGGGCCGGCGTGCTGTTTGGTGCCGCCGCTGCCTGGCAGCCCGGCGAGAGCAGCATCGAGCGTTTTCAGCAGTCGTTCGGCCGCGCCTTCTACCGCGATACCACTGGCCGCGCGGATGCCGCCGAGCGGTTGCTGATGGCCGCACATGCAACGCTCCAGAAGGCCGGGCTCGGCGAGGGAAGCGACGCGCTGTTCTGGCGCGATCCCTTCAGCGCCGACGGCGTGATCTCGGCCGAGAAGATCCGCAACTACTCGCACGACTTGCGCGTGGCCGCGGAGTCGGCACTGGTG
>JACMOE010000388.1 GCA_014378185.1 Gemmatimonadaceae bacterium
GCCGTCTTGCGCTCCGCGCGCGGTTCTGGTGTTTCCACCGTCCGGAAAACGGGTCGGTGCTGCAAGCGGATATCACGGCGCCACCAGCCCTCACCCAGGGTTGCCGGGTGCGGCGCACCTTGGCCCCCCGCCAGTCGCCGCAGTTCATGCGCCAGCGCCGTTGGTCGCGGTGGATCCGATCGGACATCGAAGGCGCCCACTTCGTAGTGGCCGGCGACCTTCGTCAGCAGGCTGTTCCAGTCGTACGCCCCAAGCAGCGCCCAGGACGTCACAGCTTTCACATCGACACCGCGTCGCTGGAGTCGGCCCGCGATGTCCCAAGCTTCGCGCATCCAGCGGACCTGTTCCTCCCGCGTGCAGGCGTTATGGCACTCGGTGACGGCCAATGGCCTGCCATAGCGGGCCCAGGCTTCCTGAAGTATGCCTTCCAGGCCCGCTGGCGGCGGCACGAGAACGCGCACCGCCTCGACGTCAGCAAAGGGCATGAGCACATTGCCGCCATGGGTGGTGGGAGGGTAGCGCTCCAGCCGGTGATCGAGAAAGCGGTCGCTGGTCAGGTAATGGTTCACACCCAAGATGTCGGGCGGGCAGGGCGCATGAGCTATGGCCCGCAGCCGGTTGCCGAACCCAAACCGGTCGAGGCGTTCAAACAGGGGATGACCCCGTGTCACGTCGCCGTTCAACAAGTCCCACGTCATCCACCGCCGCTCGTTGTCGAACTCTGTCTGATGCGCCAGCGCCCGCGTCGAATAGGTTCGGCCCAAGTCCTCGGTTTGGATCAACTGGGCCTCGGACTGGATGTCGCGGATCGCGGCCATCGCCAGTCGGGTGCCATCGACCTGATTCAAGAGAGCCGCCCAGAAGCTGCGCTCGTCGGTCCTGTGCGGATACCAGTGCCCGTAAAGAGCCGAGAAACGCGCTGTCGTCAGCGGCTCGTTGATCGGCGTCCACGACGCGATCCACGGATAGCGTCGCGCGGCTTCTCCGGCGTAGGCCGCGAGACGCGCGGGGAAATCCGGATCCAGAAGGTGGGTATCGATGGGTCCGCTGCCGTGATGCAGCAGCCCGGCGATGGGGCGCATGCCCGAGCCCCGGATTCGCGCCAGCCGAGTGTCAGACCACGTCCAGTCGAGCGTTCCGGATAAAGCCGTCCGTTCCCACAACAGCGGATAGCGTATTGCTTGCAAGCCGAGCTCAGCAAATCGCTCGATGTCGTCGATCCGATGCTGGTGCCCGCTACGGTGTGTTTGATCGTGAAAGGCGTCGGCGACGCGGTTTACTGTACATTCGTAGCCACCCCAGAGCTCGAGCATGCGTTCGCATCCTAAGCCCGTCGGCCCCTACGTCCAATGACGCTGAGAGGTGATCGTTCCATTCTTCCGACAGGACACCTCCATAACCCGTGACTGCAAAACTGACTCGGGGGTAACCAAGGAACTCACCTCAGCCGACGGCGTTGCTCGACAGGAAGTTGCGCCCCTCTGGCATTAAGGAATGAGCCTTGGATACTCGGTGGTTTGCGGGCTCGGTCAGCGCTGCGTCAAAATTGAAACCCGTCGAGGCGCGGCCTTCCGGGCGGCAGACTTTGATATGTTTCTCTCATCTGCGCTGGGACTTTGTATTCCAGAGGCCGCAGCATCTGATGACGCGCTTCGCGCAGACACACCGGATCATCTATTGGGAAGAGCCCATGGTCGGGGGTGGAGAGTCGCTGCCGCGGCTCGACACCCGAACCGACCCCGACAGCGGTGTGATGATTGTGACGCCCGTTTTACCTGACGGAGATATCGATCGCGAAGCCGTGCTGCGGGACCTGTTGGACACGCTGCTCGCTGCCTATCCTGGCGATCTGGTCCGCTGGTACTACACGCCGATGATGCTCGGCTTTAGCCGTCATCTCGAGGCCGCTTGTACAATCTACGATTGCATGGACGAGCTGGCGAATTTCAAGTTCGCGCCGCCTGAGCTTGTAGCCCTCGAACGCGAACTCATTGGCCTGGCGGACGTGGTGTTCACGGGTGGCTATAGTCTCTGGGAAGCGAAGCGCGGGCTGCACGCCAACATCCATGCGGTTCCGTCTAGTGTCGACGTTGCGCACTTTGGCCAGGCCCGCACGATCAAGCA
>JACMOE010000389.1 GCA_014378185.1 Gemmatimonadaceae bacterium
CCAAAAACCTTGTAGAAGTTGTCTCCGCGCTTCCATTTCGCGGACGAGTCTCTCAGGCCGGCATTCGCGCGATGATCGAGAATGATGGCGAGCACATTTGGCTTCCACGTCGCCGCGCAGCATACTACCCCGAATCCACGCGTCTGCTGCGGCGTTTAGCTCTCAAGAGTGCGAGCGCGACAAGCACCTCGTGGTGTACGTGAGGCCGCAGTCCAGAATGGACGGCGCCCATGCAAGGCATACGCACGGTGCGATGCGCCTGCTGGCGAATGAACCGTTGCACTTGACAGGTCATCTTCGGTCGCGACGCCCGCATCGCCGCATTTTCTGATTCGCTTGCAAGTAAACCCAAGCGTTCGATAGCCTCTACGTTCATGGATGCTCACGGACAGCTTGGAAAGCCTCGACGTCCCCTTGGCAGACCTGCATCGCCGTTACGCATCGTGGTATGCGTCTATCGCTGATGGGCGTACCGTTTATTGCTTTGGTTTCCTGCTTTCCTCCGGCAGCATTCACTTTTGAATGAGTGCTCGCTACGCTCGCCTTTGTTGATTCGCCCGCAAATGAGCTGAGTGATAGGCTGACATACGGTCCGCAACTGCGCACTCGCATCGCCCTGTCGAGGTACCAATGCTCAGAGTCATCGTTCGGCTCGTCGCGGATGCAGTCCTCGTCGCAATTCTGCTATTTGCCTCGGCTGGGACGCTAGCCTGGTGGCGAGCTTGGGCTCTGCTGGCGATCCTGCTGCTCGTTCGCACTGTCGGCGCGCTTGCCGTGTACCGCGTCAGCCCAAGCCTCCTGCGCGAGCGCGCCAATTTTCCAATCCACAAGGATCAGTCCCGAGCCGACCGGGTGCTCCTGCTTGGCGTGCTTGCAACCGGATTTCTCGGCTTACCCGTTATCGCCGGCCTCGACGCCGGTCGATGGCATGCGCTGTCACGTCCGACGCCCATCGTCGCCGACGCGGGACTCGTCCTGTTCGCGCTTGGTTGGATCATCAAGAATCTGGCTCTTAGGGCGAACGCTTTCGCTGTCACCGTCGTCCGGTTGCAAACCGAGCGCGCCCACGCTGTGGTTCACTCGGGCCCGTACGGCATTGTTCGGCATCCGTTTTACGCTGCGGATCCGCTGATCCTCATCGGCCTCAGCTTGTGGTTGGAATCCTACGTTGCCGCGCTTTGCGCCGTGGTTCCGATCGCGCTCATGGTCATGCGGCTCGTACTCGAGGAGCGCCTGCTCCAGCGCAAATTGCCGGAGTACGCGGCCTACGCGCACCGCGTGCGCTTTCGGCTGATCCCCGGCATCTGGTAGCGCTGGCATCGCGAACCGTCAGCGTAACGAACGCTGAAGCTGCCAAGCTATCTGCTGTATTGCGGCTGCTGTGCAGCCGCATCTTGTTTGATTCGATTGCAGCCGGTGCAGGAACAAAAGGGGCTTGTCCTGGCAAACTACGCCGATCGCGTTGACGAATGCGGTCACCGATCCGGACCAGCGCCGCTCACCACCCTCGGCGAGAAACCTCGCGATCTTCTCGTTGAGGAACTGCTTGTCGGCAGGACTCGCACCCGCACCCGCCGGATGGCCCCACAACGACGGGATCGGCGCCAGTTGCACCCGGGGAATGAACTGCGCCTCGTACCGTGCGTCGCCGATGGGAAAGTAGAGGTCCGTTTCCGACGGCATGTAGAGCACTGGCACGGTAATGGATCGCAACGCCTTCTCCACATCGCCACCGAAGCCTGGCGTCGTGCCGACGTCGTGCTGCTCCCACGTGCGGGCCTGGAGGATGTAGTTGTTGGCATCGGCACCGAAGCGCGTGCGCCAGGACTGCGTGAATTGTTCGAGCGTAGTGCTCGGCGCGGCGTTGGTGCGCCATAGCTCACGCCGCCACCACTCCTGCGAGTACAGCCACGCACCCCAGACCATACCGAAGGCGGCGAGTCCCACCTTGGGCGGCGTGATGTAGTCGCCGCCATTGAACACGGGATCGGCGGTGAGGGCAGCAATCTGCCCCTCGAGCCGCATGATACCGTGGCCATATGTCTTCGCGGTGCCCGACGTAGCCACGATGCGATCGGCATACGCCGGATAGCTCACCGCCCACTGGAAGGCTTGCTGCGCACCCATCGAGAAGCCGATCACCGCCCGCAGATGGGAAACGCCAAGGTCCTCGACGAGCAGCCGATGAACGGCTTCGACGTTGTCGCGAATGGTGGTCACGGGAAAA
This sequence comes from Gemmatimonadaceae bacterium, assembly GCA_014378185.1. Taxonomy (GTDB): domain Bacteria; phylum Gemmatimonadota; class Gemmatimonadetes; order Gemmatimonadales; family Gemmatimonadaceae; genus AG11. The sequence goes on from JACMOE010000389.1 coordinate 2,228, forward strand.
CGCGGACCATGAAACGGCTCTGGCGTGTTGCTCGGCGATGACGACGCGCCGTTGCCGAACAATTCCGTTGCCACGAGGAACAGCTTCGCGGTATCGAGCGCTAGCCCGGGCCCGATGAGCCACTCGTACCCGTGATGGTTGGCCATGTAGTGCGACGGCAGCAGCACCACGTTGTCGTGCGCGGCGTTCAGGTGGCCATACGTTCCATAGACGATGCGCGCCTCTGGAAGCGTGATGCCGCCCTCGGTGCGAAAGTTCGCCATGACGAACTGATGGTGCTCGGCACGATCGACGCGAGCTGCGGCGGCTTGTCCATGCGCGGTGGAGGCAATGAGTGCCACGGCGGCGAGCGGCAACATCCTCATGCCGCCACCGTTGCCGCCGTTGGTGCGCTCCGCTTGATCGACTCGGGCATGTCGGGTACTCCCTGAAAGGATGCCAACTACAGGCCGTGAAGTGCAGCCCGCAACTCGAGATCGGGAAGCACGGTACGCAGGAGTGCGTTCACCTGCTCCACGCGCGCCAACGGAGAGCGCTCCTCGAGCAACCGCTGCCGTTGCACGAGCTCCATCTCGATCATCGACGCCACGGACCAGGCAAGCTGGGACGGCTCGACGGGAAGCTCCGGCAGCGGGGCCGCTGGGTCGTCAGCGAGCACGTGCACTGCCGTCACGACGCGCGCAAAATGCGATCGAAGCTCGTCGGCCAGGAGACTCAGCACCAGGCCACCGGGAGCCGCGATATCCGGCAACGGCACGACGTCCGCTACAAGGTAGGGCGCCGCATCAACGGCAATGCCTTCGAGCGCGAAGCGCTCGCGACCGACGATCATGATGTTCGAGCGGCCGTCGTCGAACGATTCGACCTCGGTGACTTCAGCGACACATCCAGCGAGGCCGGTGGGAAGGGATCGTTCCGAGACGCCGGCGGGCGTACACACGATGCCGAACCGCCGGTCTGCCGCCTGCACGTCCGCGAGCAGTTGGCGATAGCGCGGCTCGAAGAGGTGGAGCGGCAAGGACACGCCCGGAAACAGGACGAGTCCGATGGGAAAGAGCGGAAGGCGGGCGTGAGGCTGCATGATGGAAAGGTACGCCCCGGAACCAGCTTCACGGTATGGTGACCGTGCTTTTTGATCCGGGCGCCGGCAATGGCGTGGGTGC
>JACMOE010000390.1 GCA_014378185.1 Gemmatimonadaceae bacterium
GCAAGCTCCACAGGAAGGACTTCCACCCCACTCAAGCGAACTTCATGCCCGAGGGTGCGCTTTCTGGTACACCTGCTTGAGCCGCTCGACGCTGGTATGGGTGTAGATCTGCGTCGTGGAGATGGAAGCATGGCCCAGCAGTTCCTGCACGGCCCTCAGGTCCGCCCCGTTGTCGAGCAGGTGGGTGGCGAAGGTGTGCCGCAACGAATGCACGGAGAGGCCAGCGTCCTCGTCGATTTCCGCCAGGAAGGCCGACACCACCTTCTGCACCATTCGCGGACCAATGCGCTTGCCGGTGCGAGCGAGAAAGTACGCGGATCGCTCCCCCTTTGGGCCGACGACGCGCAGCAGTTCATCGCGCTTCGACTCATAGTTGCGCAGAGCGAGTACCGCGTGGTCGCCAATGGGAATGATGCGCTCCTTCCGCCCCTTGCCCCGCACCTTCACCTGCTGGGTCACGAGATCCAGGTCTCCTCGGCTCAATCCCTGGAGTTCTGACAGGCGCATGCCTGTGGAGTAGAACAACTCGAGGACCGCGAGGTTGCGCACATCGGTGAAGTTGCCCTCCATCGCCCGCGTCTCGGCCATCTGGAACAGCAGGTCGATCTGCGGGCGATCGAGATACCCTGGGAGATACTTGTCGAGTTTGGGTGCGCCCACCGCGCGTGCCGGGTTGACCTCGACCATCTCGTTGCGATGCATCCAGCGGTAGAAGCTCCGCACGCCGGAGAGCGTGCGCGCCATCGTCCGCTTGCCCACGCCGCGCCGCGACAGGTGGGCGAGAAATCCGCGCATGGCCATCCGGTCCACGCCCTCCCAGGACCAGCCCTCGGTGCCGTAGTAGCCACCGAGAAACTCGACGAACTCGTGCAGGTCGCGTTCGTACGCCTTCACGGTGTTCGGCGAGACGTCACGCTCCTTCGCCAGATGGCGAAGATATTCGCCCACGTCGGGCGGCGGGACGGTCACGCTGGTCACACGCGTGCGCCGGTCACAAGGAGTGCCTCGTCGCGCCAACGCATCATGTCGGCAAGCGCGCGTGCCGCGAGCTTCTCCCTCTTGATCCGTTTGTCCTTCACGCGCGCACCCAGCTCATCCACGAGGCCGAAGTTGGCGTTCATCGGCTGGAAGTGCCGCGGATCGGCCTCGCGCAGGTAGCGGTACAGTGCGCCGAGCATGGTGGTGGGAGGCGGGATGACCGGTGCGTCACCGGCGAGCAATCGGAAGAGGTTGATGCCCGCGAGCAGTCCCGTGGCCGTGCTCTCCGTGTAGCCCTCCACTCCGGTGAGCTGACCGGCGAACAGGACCATGGGGTTGTCCTTGAGCGCGAGGTGTGGCGCGAGCGCGGCGGGCGCGTTGAGATACGAGTTCCGGTGTATGGAGCCGAAGCGCAGGAACTCCGCGTTCGCCAGGCCCGGGATGAGCCGGAACACGCGTTGCTGTTCGGGATAGCGCAGGCGTGTCTGGAATCCGACGAGATTCCACATCCGTCCGCCGCGATCCTCCATGCGGAGCTGCACGATGGCATATGCCTCGCGCCCCGTACGTGGATCGGTGAGTCCAACGGGCTTCATCGGTCCGAAGCGCAGCGATTCGCGCCCTCGGCGCGCAATTTCTTCGGCCGACATGCAGCCGTCGAAGCGCTTGGGGTCGCCCACGCGCGTGCACTGCTCGGGGGTCGCGCTCATCTGCAAGCAAGCGTTGCCCTCTTCGGCTTTTGCGAAGCACACC
>JACMOE010000391.1 GCA_014378185.1 Gemmatimonadaceae bacterium
CGACTCGATCCTGCGCTCGCGCAGGGATTGTCATCACTGATCCGGATTCGGACGTCGGGGGTCGCCGTTACGAGCGTGCAGCAACTCGGCGCACCGATTGCACCACTTTCTCTCGGCGCCCAGCGTGCCGGTGCGGTTCGCGTGGCCGTCGATTCCGGAGCGAGCGGAGCAGGGCTGCGGTTCATCGCCGTGCCGTCGCGCGGGGCAGTGGAGATTCTGATGCCCGATGGCACACCGGTGCGCTCCCTGCCCACCGGAGCCGGCGACACGGTGCGGTGGGACCTGCTTACGGATGCCGGAAGTCCGGTGTCGGGCGGGCTGTACCGGGTGCGAGTGCGTGGGATGGACGCGTTGGGGCGCGCGGCGCCGACGCAGCTGCTGTACATCGGCATGGTGCGATCGCAATGACAACAACAGCAAGTACAAACAACAGACCATAGTACTGAGTACTTTAGGTTCCAACTCAGTACGAGTACTCCCGGCGCGACCGTTTGTGTCCTGTTCCGGCGGTGGAAGCCCTCAAAACTGTACTCGTGCCACGCTGGGTACTGAGTAGTGGGGTACTGGCGGGCGACAACCAGTCTCACTCGTATCGCAACGCTGTGACGGGATCGAGCCTCGACGCCTTCGCCGCTGGCAGCATGCCAAACAGCACGCCCGTGAAGCAGCTCGAGAGTAGCGCCGCAACGACCGCCAGCGGCGGCACGCTCGCCGCCACTGGTGTCAGCGACTTGATGAGGAAGGCCACCCCGATACCGAGCACCAGGCCGATCACCGCGCCAATGCCGGTGAGCGTCACCGCCTCGACGAGAAACTGCCAGAGGATCGTGCCGCGCGTGGCGCCAAGGGCCTTCCGCACGCCAATCTCGCGCGTGCGCTCCGTGACGGAGATCATCATGATCGCGATCACCCCTACGCCACCCACGATGAGCCCCACGGCGGAAAGCACCACCATGACCAGGAAGAACGCGCCAAACACCTTGTTGTAGACGTCGAACAGCTGGTCCTTGGTGATGATGGCGAAGCTGTTGTCGCTGCCGGGCCGCAAGCCGCGTCGCGCCCGCATGACGGCAATGACGTCGTCCACGGCCTCGGCCCGCTCGACTCCCGCCGCGGGGATGACCGCCAGCCCGATGTCGTTCATCCGCGCCTTGAGCGCTCGACGAGCCGACTCGATGGGGATCATGACGCGCCCCTTGTTGCCGCCGGACAGGAAGCTGGCCTCATAGTGGTAGATGCCGAGCACCCTGAATGGCTGGCCGGCAATGGAGAACGTCTTGTCGAGCGGATCCGAGTCCCCGAACAGTTGCGTTGCAAGGACATCGCTGATGACAGCCACACGATCGCCGGAGGTAGCCTCTGCCTGCGTGAAGTTGCGTCCGGGATAGATGTCGCCACCGCCATCGATCTGCTGCCAGTTGCCAGTGAACGCGCTGATCAGGATGCCGGTGGGGTGCTTGTCGCGGTAGGTCACGGGCATGCCCATGTCGAGGCGCGCGCCAGCGGTGCGCACGGTAGGTAGCCGGTTGATTGCGTCCACATCCGCGAGGGTGAGCGGTGGATTCCTGAACCACTTGCAGGTGTCGCCCGTTCCGTCGCACGCCTCGAAGGATATGGGGAAGCGAGACACGAAAAAGGTGGTTGGGCCGGTACTCTCGAAGTCCTTGGCGACGCTCGTGTTGATGCCGTGGATGGCAGCGGAGATGACGACGACGACGAACACGCCGACGGCGATGCCGAGAATGGTGAGGCCGGCGCGGACCTTGTTGGCCTTGATGGAGTCGAGGGCGATGGTCACGCCTTCGCCCATGCCGTGAATGCGCTGCAGGAAGACGCCCATGTACTACTCCTGCCTCAGCGCGGTGATGGGATCGAGGCGTGAGGCTCGGCTGGCCGGATAGACACCGGCGATGATGCCCACGCCGGCGCCAATGGAGATGCCGACGATCACCGACCACAGTTCGACCGCCGCGGGAGGCG
>JACMOE010000392.1 GCA_014378185.1 Gemmatimonadaceae bacterium
ATCGCCTTGCTGAACGTGTAGACCGGCCCGCCAAACAGCGCCGGCTGTTGGCCTGTGGTGCCCACCCCCCCGCCCTCGGCGCGGACGCGACGCAGGCGCTCGGCCGCCTGTCCAGTGGCGAGCAGTGCGGGCTCGAGCGCCCTCCAACACTCCTCCCAGTTGCGCTCCCGCGCTCGTGCAAGGGCTCGCGCGCGCCACTCCGCTGGTGTGCGCGGCGCAACCGGCATCCATCCGGCTGGTGCCTCACCACGCTGAAGCAATTGCGACAGCGCGGTGCCACCGAGCGGGCTGGTCACGATGCGGACGTCCGTCACGGTCGACAACGTCCAGGGATGCGGCGCCGCAGGTCCATGGCGGTCACTTGTGATAGGGCTCGCCACGCATGATGGTGCCGGCGCGATAGAGCTGCTCCGCAAGCACCAGACGCGCCATCTCGTGTGGCAGGGTCCATGGCGCGAGTTGAATGGATCGCGTCGCGCGGGCGCGCACGGAGGCTCCCAGCCCGAACGCGCCGCCAATCACAAAGGCAATGTCGGATGCGCGGTCTCGCGCGGCATTGATCATCGTCGCGAACTGCGGGGAGGTCAGTCCGTCGCCGCGCTCATCGCACAGGACCACGGCTCCGGTGGACGGAAGCCGCTCGACGAGGCGTTCCCCTTCCCTCTCCATCACGACGTCGCCCGTGACGCCTCGCGCGCTCGCTTCGCGGACCTCCACGACGTCGAGCGGCCAGTACCGCGCCGCCCGCGTTTCGTAGTCGTCAATTGCCGCCGCGAGGTGCCGGTCGCGCGGCTTCCCCACGACGGCGATCACGACACGCATCTGTCGCTATGCGTAGACGCCACGCAGCCGATGCACGGTGGCCACCCGGCTGATGGACAGCATGTACGCGGCGGTGCGCATGTCCACCTTGTGAAGCACGGACAGGTTGAGCACGTCCGTAAAGCTGCGGGTCATGATGTCCGTGAGGCGCTCGATCACGGAGGCTTCGGACCAGAAGTAGCCACCGCGGTCCTGCACCCACTCGAAGTACGAGACCGTGACACCGCCCGCGTTCGCGAGGATGTCGGGGATCACGAAGATCTCCTTCTCCGCGAGAATGGAATCAGCGCCAGCTGTTGTCGGACCGTTGGCGCCTTCACAGATGATCTTCGCCTGGATCTTCGCGGCATTCTTGCTCGTGATCACGTTCTCCAGGGCGGCGGGAAGCAGCACGTCCACCTCGGAGGTGAGCAGCTCCTCGTTCGTGATCGCACTGCCGCCCGTGAAGCCCTCCAGGCTGCGATGCTGCTTCACGTGCTTGAGCGCCGCGTCGATGTCGATGCCGGCCGCGTCCCAGTACCCGCCCGTCCGATCGCTGATGCCGCGGATGACGCAGCCTTCCTTCACCATCAGGTCGGCCGCCACGGAACCCACATTGCCAAAGCCCTGCACGGCGACGGTGGTGCCCTTGATGTTCATGCCCAGGTGCTTGAGCGCTTCCTTCGTGACGATCATGCACCCGCGACCTGTGGCCTCACGCCGCCCGAGCGATCCCCCCATTTCCACGGGCTTCCCCGTGACCACGGCGGTGACGGTGTGGCGGTGATGCATGGAGTAGGTATCCATGATCCACGCCATCACCCGCTCGTTGGTGTTGACGTCCGGCGCCGGCACGTCGGAGTCGGGGCCGAGCGTGTGAATGATGGCCGCCGTGTAGCGGCGCGTGAGCCGCTCCAGCTCCCCCACACTCATCTTGAGCGGGTCGCAGATCACGCCGCCCTTGGCACCGCCAAAGGGCAGGTTCACGACGGCGCACTTCCAGGTCATCCACGCCGCCAGCGCCTTGACCTCGTCCAGATTGACCTGCATGTCGAAGCGGATGCCACCCTTGGCGGGCCCGCGCGTGGTGTTGTACAACACGCGATAACCTTCGAACACCTGGACTTCGCCGTTGTCCAT
>JACMOE010000393.1 GCA_014378185.1 Gemmatimonadaceae bacterium
AGCGCGGTGTTCTCGGCCTGCAGCACGAACGGGGCACCGTCCAGCGCCTGCGGAAACCCCCGGCGATAGCGGCGCGCGAGCGACTCGGTGCCGAAGATGGTCACCCCGCATTCACCAAGCAGGTGGTTGAAGGCGCGCACCGTCGATGACGGCGACACCGGCGCATCCGCCAGCACCACGTCCAGTGAATGGGCAGCGAGATCAGCGATGAGACGTTCCGTCTTGTCGATGCGGCAGATCAGCCGGAATTTCGGTACGATGGCCAGCGCCGGCTGCAACAGTCGCCATGTCGTGATCTTCGGCAGGGAATCCGAGACGCCGACCACGAGACGTGTCGGCATGTCGCCGGTACCGCGTGCGAGCGCCTGCGTGAGTTCGCGCCCCGTGCGGAACATCTCGTCGGCGTACCGGTACACGAGCTGCCCCGTGTCGGTCATCACGCGCGCGCGACCTCGTCGTTCGAACAGCTTTGCGCCCAGTGACTGCTCCAGCGTCTTGAGCTGCGTGCTGATCGTGGGCTGCGTGAGATTGAGCACCACGGTCGCGCGCGCGATACTGCCCTCGCGCGCCACGACCCAGAAGTACAGCAGGTGCTGGTAGTTGAGCGTGTTGAGCGTTGCCGGCGTCATGACGCGAACGTACGCAGCGCATCAGGACTTTGAAAGGTCCACCGGTTGCACGCGTCCCGTGTAGAGATCGTATATGCCGCCGGCGATGAGCAGCTTGCCATCGGCAATGCGGCGCGCGATCACCGGCGACGCTTCGCTCAGGATTTCAGCCTGGATCTGCACATTGCGGCGAATGGCGACGTCGAGATCGCCGCCGGACTCCTTTGCGGCGCGACGAATGTGCTGATACAACGTGGAAATCTGGCCCGGTACGGCGTCGCCCTTCAGCGTCGCCGACACGGCGCCGCACTTCGAGTGCCCGAGCACATACAGGACCTGGGCACCCAACACCTCCACGCCGAACTCCAGGCTGCCGATGATCGCCGCGTCGGCCACGTTCCCCGCAATGCGCGTCACGAACACGTCGCCGAACCCTTGGTCGAACACGATCTCTACCGGCACACGCGAGTCGGCACAGCCCAGAAACGCCGCGAACGGCTTCTGCCCAGCCGCCACTTCCTTGAGCCGCTCCATGTTCCGGTTCGGTGCGGTGATCTTGCCTTCAACGAAGCGCGCGTTGCCCCTGTACAGCGCGTCAAGTGCCTCGCGTGGGGTCGTTGGTGCGGGCGCGAGCAACGGGTCGTCTGCACGGGTCTCGTCGGCGCGGAGCGTGGCCGGCAAGGCGGTCGTGGCCAGCAGCCCTGCACCGGTCCACGCCATCCTCTTCAGCAAATCGCGGCGCGACGATCCCTCCTGGTGCGTGTACATCAGCGGGTCTCCCTGGATTGAGTGACGTACTTGTTGCTGCGGATAACGGCGACATCGCTCACGTAGGCGATGACTTCGTACTCGGCGAAGTAGTGCGTGGCCATGTGCTGCACCACGCGCTCGGCGACGTCGGGCGTCACGATGGAATCGATGCGGATGTTCACCCCGGGGATGTCCGCCGCGTGAATGCCCCGGGATCCCTCCCCGCGCCCCTCCACCACGGTCCATCCCGTCGCGCCGAGTTGACGGAGTTCCGAGGTGAGACGCGATTCGAGCACCGGCTCGGCGATGATGGTGACCAGCTTGAATGGATGCGTATGCATGGGTGGTCGAGCTCCCGTCAGGCCAACGCCTGAGCGATGCGATAGTAGATGGGAATGCCGGCGAGGATGTTGAACGGGAACGTGATCGCAAGCGCGGACGTCAACGAGTACGTGGGATTGGCCTCGGGCAGTGTGAGACGCACCGCAGGCGGCGCGGCAATGTAGCTGGCGCTCGCGGCCATCGTACCAAGCACGGTGCAGCCTCCCACGGAGAGCCCCGCCCACCCGCCCAGCGCCACGCCAAGCGCTCCGTGCAGCAGCGGAACGACAATGCCGAACACCAGCAGGAACGGGCCGACCTTCTTCAGGTCACCAAGCCGTGATCCGGCGACGATGCCCATCTCCAGCAGGAACAACATCAGTGCGCCCTTGAAACCGCTGTCGAAAAACGGGGTCACCGCTTTCCAGCCGCTTCCACCCATCAGGAACCCCACCAGCAGTCCGCCCACGAGCAGCACCATCGTGCGGCCGGTGAGGACTTCATGCAGCACGTGGCCGATCGATTTGCCGCTGCTGTCGCCAGAGGCGCCCAGCGCGCGCGTGCGCTGCACCGCGCCGATCGCGAGGGCGATGTGGATGCCGGGGCTCTCGAGCAGTGTCAGCAGCGTCGGCATGAACCCTTCCATTGGCGCGCCCACCCGCTGCACGAACTGCTGCGCCGCGATGAACGTCACCGCGCTCACCGAGCCGTAGTGGGCCGCGATGCCGGCGGAGTCGGCACTGCTGAAGCGTCCGATCCATCGCAGTGTGCCGAACGCGATCAGCGGCGTGACACATCCAAGCAGGAGCGTGACCGCCGCCGGTTTGGCGATGCTCGCGAACGTGGCGTGCGCGAGCTCCGCTCCACCCTTGAGACCGAGCGCAAAGAGGAGGTAGATCGAGAGCGAGGCGTAGAGGTCCTTCGGCAGCGAGAACTCGCTCTTCATGAGGCGCGTGATCACCCCGAGGGCGAAGGCGAGCGGAATGGGCGAGAGCAGGTTCGCCTGCAGCGTGTCGAGCATCGCGGTTCCAGTAGGTTCGAGAGCGGCGGGGCAGCGCGACCCGCGCTGCGATCTCGATGGAACATGTACTGCATGGCTCGCATAGTCAAAGTGAATGTTTCAATAGAATACATTCAAATTTTCTATGACTATTGTTGCGATGCGGCGCGGGTTCGTCGTACCAGCCCCGCGTTCGCTGCCCAGGTGACCATACTCGACTCGGGCAGGCCGCGCCGCTCTTGCTCCCACCGTGGGAGCACGTTAAATTCTGTCCCATGCGGGTGATCGCGCTACGCACGCTCCGGCACTTCTGGGAGACGCAGCCGCACGGTCGTGAGGCCGAGGCGGCACTCCGGGCCTGGCACACCGAAGCCGCGCGCGCGGACTGGGCCAATCCATCAGACGTGAAGGCCCAGTACCGACACGCGTGCGTGCTGAAGAACGGCCGCGTCGTATTCAATATCGCCGGCAATAAGTTCCGCCTCGTCGTCCGCATTAATTACCCGTATCGTGTCGTCTATGTCCGCTTCGTCGGCACCCACGCGCAGTATGACGCGATCGACGCCGACACGATCTGACGTGCTCGACTCTGGAGGTATTCCGATG
>JACMOE010000394.1 GCA_014378185.1 Gemmatimonadaceae bacterium
GGAGACGGAGAAGTTTCGCGAGGTGTCGCGCGCGCTGGACGCGGTGCGCGAGAAGTTCGGCCGGGGCGCCATCGCGCCCGGCCGCAAGCACTGATCGCGCACGATCGATCCTGATCAGGGCGTCGCGGACTCCGCGACACACGCCAGCCACCTGCCGTCCGGGCTGACCGCCAACCGGCTCACGTTCTTCACCCCTGCCTTGGACAGGTCCGCCACGGGCATCCATCCGGTCGTCGCGTCGAGCGCGCGATTCCAGCGCACGAGCAAGCCGTTCGTCGCGCTGAGAAGCACGCCGTCGGGTGTCCAGACGTGGTACTCGTTGTCGGCGGGTGCCTTGACAATCATCGTCGCCGATTCGCCCGATGTCATCTGCGTCATGATCCACAGTGCCTTCGCGCTGTCGCGCTGGGCATAGCTGAATGCGTCGCGCCCCGGGATGCGCTGGAGGGCACGGCCAATGTCGCGCGCACGGATCTCGTCATGCCCCCCGTCGCTGTCAATCACGTGGAGCGTTGCCGGCGTACCAAGGACGAACGTCGCGAGCCGCGACGGCGTGAGCCACGCGTGATAACCCACCGGCTTCAGTGCCGAGAGTACCACCTGTGGATTGGTGCCGTCGAGGTCGAAACTCCAGAGTCGCTGCGTCGAATCCGCCTCGACGCGAATCACGCTCATGCGCCGACCACCGGGCATCACGGCAGCGGAGTATTCGCTCTCCGACGTGGACGTTACGCGTGACGTGCGCCGCTCGGCGATGTCATAGCGCCAGATATCCGCCTGCGCATCCGCACCCACGACCGTATAGAGAATGCCTCGGCTGTCGGGGAGGAAGCTCGGCTGGTTGTCGTATCCGGGCCGGTGCGTGATGTTGGTTGGCTTGCCGATCACGACGGAGTCGCGGATGCGCGTGATCGGTGCGAGGTAGATGTCCGGGCCCGCGTTCTGAGCCGCAGCGCTGCCGGCTACAGCGTACAGCAGCACCATGGCATGCGCGAAGGCGCGCATCACTCGAGCTCCAGCAGCACGGCACCCTTCTCGACAGCAGTCCCGGGCTGGGCCAGTACCGCCTTGACTGTGCCCGCGCTCGTGGCTCGCAATTCGTTCTCCATTTTCATCGCCTCCATGACGACCAGACTCTGGCCCGGTTCTACGGTATCGCCCACCTGCACGGCGACGCGAACGATCATGCCCGGCATCGGCGCGAGGAGCGGCGCCGGTCCCGACGCCTCCTTCCCTGCACCGCTCAACTCTCGGATGGCTCGGGTGCGCTCGTCGAGCGCCTCGACCTCGTAGCGGAAACCATCGAGCCACAGGGTGAAGCGCCCGCGCGTGCTACCAGTGCGCGCCACCACGCGATGCACCTCGTCGCCGATGGTGACCATGCGCACCGGTGTGCCCTCAACGTCGCTCACGCGCGCGACGCTCGCAACGCCATCCACGGTCACGACGTCGCCCTCGAGTTCCACTTCCACGTCGACGTCGCCGACCTTGACCACGTACTTCATGCGGCCTCCGGAACGAGCTCGCACACCGTTTCCACGTGCGCGGTCTGCGGAAACATGTCGTAGGCCCGCGCGGCCACCAGTCGATAGCGCGGCATGCGCGCGAGATCGCGTGACAGCGTGGCCGGGTCGCAGCTCACGTAGATCAGCGCGTTGGGCGCCTTGGCAACCGTCTGCAGCGCATCCGCAACACGCGCGTCCACGCCGCCGCGCGGGGGATTCAGGATCACGAGATCCGCCGGCAGTGCGGCGGCGATGTGATCCTCCACGCGACCGACGATGGCGCTCGACGGCAGATGGAGGCGACCCGCGAACCGGGCAACGGCCTCCGCGTCGTGCTCGATCGCAACGACTGTCGCGCCGCTCGCCGCGAGCGGAAGCGCTGTGCCACCGACCCCCGCGTACGCGTCCACGACGCGCAGGGGCGCGTAGGCACGTGCACGATCGAGCACATGAGCCTGGAGCCGCGCGGCCACCTGCGCATTCACCTGCACGAACGACGCCCCACCCTGCGCCTCCGCCGCACGCGCGGCGAGGCGGCGCATGCGGCCGTGCTCCGGCTTCCACCAGAGCTCCGCGATGGACGGCACCGCCTGGAAGAAGCGGTCGCTTTCCTCCCACGCTCCGCCCCCCTCGACAACCACCGCCGCGCCGTCCTCGAGCAGGCGAACCGCCACGCGCAAGGCGCGCTCGCGCGGCAGGTAGTCGAACGCGGCCCGCATGTCCCGCCAGATGGCGATGACCCGCTCGTCCGTGATGGGACAATCATGGAGGTCGAACACGAAGGACGGATCGTCATACGGATGCAGGCCGGCGATCCAGCGCGTCCCGGTTCGACGCAGGTGCAGCGTCAACTTGCGACGGTATCGCCACTGGCCGTCGCTCGGGAGCACCACGATGTCATCCACCGTGCGGCGGCCGATACGGCGCAGCGCATCGCCGATGATCGAACCCTTCGCGCGAAGCTGCGCATCGTACGACAGGTGCTGAATCTGGCATCCCCCACACCGATCCACGGTGTAGTGGGCGCACTGCGGAGTCACGCGATCAGGTGACGCGATCTCGATCGAATCGATCTCACCACGCGCGAAGCGCTTAGAGCGCACCAGCCGCACCTCCGCAACGTCGCCTGCCGCGCCGCGCGGAACGAACACGACCATCCCGTCCGTGCGGCCGACGCCGTCGCCGCCGGCGGCAATGCTCGTGATCTCGAGGCGCGTCAACTCGGACGTCATCGCA
>JACMOE010000395.1 GCA_014378185.1 Gemmatimonadaceae bacterium
ACACGAACGCGCAATCTCACTGGATGTGATGCTGAAGCGCATGGAAGAATTGCTGGAGCGCGTACCACGCTTTGCCGGCGACAGCCACCAGCGCGCGATGGCATTCGAACAAATACTGTCCGCGTGCCGAGCAGCATACAAACCGTAGAGATTCGCTCCGACGCCAGCGGGTGACCTTGCGGTCACTCCGTCCGCGAAGCACTGTGGCGGAGCGCGCCCGCCGTCCAGATCACCAACCCACTCGAACATCCATGTCCTGGCTATCCCGCCGAGCGTTTCTCGGCAGCCTTGCGGCCGCCGTCCCGGTCGCGACGTTCGTCCGCCGCGCGCATGCTGCCGCCATTCATGAGCTTACCGCGAGCTCGGAGACACTGCACGCGCTCGGCGCAGCAATCCTGCCATCCGAGCTCGGGGCGGCGGGCATCGCCTCGGCGGTCAATGCGTTCCAATACTGGATCAGCGGGTATCGCGAGCATGCGGAATTGGTGCACGGGTATGGCACGTCCGCGCTGGCGTACGCGGGCCCCACTCCGGCCACGCGGTGGGCAACGCAGCTCGATGCGCTGGACCGCGCGGCACGCCACGACGGAGCACGATCGTTCTCCACCCTGCCTCTCGAGCGGCGGCGGGCGATGGTGCGCTCCCAGCTGGCTGGGCTGACCATCACCGGCATGCCTGCCGTGGGTCGAGCACAACATGTGGCCATCGCGCTGCTGTCACACTGGTATGGAAGCAGCGACGCCACGGACCGGTGCTATCGCGCGGCCATCGGCACGCAACAGTGCCGGCCACTGGCCACATCCGCACGGGTACCGCTTCCGCTTGCGGGAGGCCGCGGATGACCAGCTTCGTGAAACGACGCGTGATCGAGAGCGACATCTGCATCATCGGCTCGGGAATCAGCGCGGCCATGGTGGCGGACAAGCTGGCGCGGACAACGACGGGCAGGATCATCGTGGTGGAAGCGGGGGACGAGGCCCCATCACTCGGACAGCGCCCGGCGTTGCGCGCGCGATACCTGTCATACGGGGAGAGTCCGTGGCCAGACGATCATCTCGACGGGTACGAGATGGAGGGCCCGCTGCAGTCGCGCTCCATGCAGGTGGGCGGGCTCGCGATGCACTGGGGCGGCGTGACGCCGCGGTGGTCGCCGGAAGACTTCAGGACTCGATCACTGTGCGGCGTGGGCACGGACTGGCCCATTTCATACGATGACCTCGACCCATACTACCAGGAAGCGGAACAGCTGCTCGGCGTTTCCGGCGAGCAGGGTCCGCCGGGGATGGACCCGCGTGGCTCGCCATTTCCCATGGCGCCCATTCCACTCACGCACAACCTGGTGCAGCTGAAGGAGTGGGCGTCGCACGCGGGCATCACGATGTGGAGCCAGCCGTCCGCGAAAAATTCACGGCCCTATGACGGACGCAGTGCGTGCTGCCGCAACGACACGTGCACGCCCATCTGTCCCATTGGCGCGAAGTACTCGCCCGACTTCACCTGGAACCGGCTCCGCGCATCGAACCGGGTCACGCTGTATCCGCGCACGCTCGTGCGGCGGTTGGTGATGGAGGACGGATCCAGCAGGATTATGAGCGCCGAGGCGGTGCAGCGTGGCAGCGGCACGAGCAAGGGTGCCGAGACGCCGGTGGAATTCCGCGCGAAGCGATTCGTGGTAGCGGGCGGCTATGTGTGGAGCGCACATCTGTTGCTGCTGTCGCGTGGCAGTCGTGCACCAGATGGTCTCGCCAATCGCTCGGGGACGGTCGGCAAGTATCTCACCGGCCACCGCAACCAACAGGCGTTCATCGCGCTGCCGATGCGGCTGCATCCGGGAATGAACGGGCAGCACTCGCTGGTCACGAAGCAGTTCATGCGTGCGCCGGTGGGCGATCGCTACCTGCGACACGACCTGCGGGTGTGGGAGTCGAGCTATGGCCGCGGGCCGCGCCTGCGCCGCGACGACGGCACACTCATGCTCGGCGACGACATCATGCGCGACTGGCGTGAACGCACTACCACTGGAGTCGCGCGCGTGCGCGCCTACTACGACGTGGTGCCAGACAGGTCCAGCGAGCTCACGCTCGACGCCTCGCGGAAAAACGCGTGGGGTGACCCCCTGCCGAAGCTCGCCTTCCGGGATGCGCCGGAGTCCGCCGCGCTACGGGGCTACTCCGTCGAGACGCTCAACGCGCTGTTCGCGAAGATGGCGCGCGCCGGCGGCGGTACGCTGCTGCGTACCGAGGAGGACGACGCCAAGGGATGGCAGGATCACCCGGCCGGCGGATGTCGTATGGGCAGCGATCCCGCGACGTCCGTCGTGGACGGTTGGGGGCGCACGCACGACCACGACAACCTGTTCGTGGTGGGTGCACCCACCTGCGTGAGTGGAAGCTGCGCCAACGCCACACTCACCTTCTGCGCCCTCGCGCTGCGTGCGGCAGAGGAGATAGCGCGGTAACCACCACCACACCACCCTTCATCACCCAGCGCACCTTGTCCGTCACCACGCTGATGTCGGCCAGCGGATCGCCCTCGACCGCGACGATGTCTGCGTAGTAGCCGGGCGCGATGGCGCCCAGTTCCTTCTCCCTGCCGAGCAGCGCGGCACCATTCGTCGTGGCAGTGGCAATCGCCTGTGCCGGCGTCATGCCGAGCTTCACGTACCAGCCGAGCTCGCGGGTGTTCTGGCCGAACATCGTGAACACCGCGTCGGATCCCATGGCGAACCGGACGCCGGCCTGCCACGCGCGGCGCGCCGTCTCGAAGTTCCGCGCGCGATAGGCATCGAGTGCCGCAGCCTGCGTGTCGGTGTAACCGAACTGCGCGCGATACTCGGCGTAGTATCGGTTGTGGTCGATGGTCGGGACGTAGACGGTCTTCCGGCGAGCCATGTCGGCGAGCGTTGCGTCGTCGAGGTCCACCGCATGTTCCACCGACTCGGCGCCCGCCGCGGTGGCGTCGCGGCCACCATCCGGGCCGTACGAGTGGATCGCGATGGGCCGACCGAGTGCGTGCGCCGCGTCCACGGCCGTGCGCATCTCGTCAGCGGAAAAGGTCTCGTCGCCAGTGACGTCAGCTGCGCTGCCGGTGGACCCATACATCTTGATCCAGTCGGCGCCGCCATCCACCTGCGCCTTGATTGCCGCTGGGATGTCAGCCGCGTTGGCGATCCGTGCGCGGGCGATATTGGAAACGGGCGTTGCATTGGTCGCCGAGGGGCGCAGGCGTCCGAGACCATGGCCGGCAACGAACATGCGAGGGCCGGGAAAAGCGCCGCGGTTGATGAGGTCGCGCATGGCGACGTCCGTGAAGTCGCGCGAGCCGAGGTCGCGTACGGTGGTCACGCCGGTCTCCAGGGTGCGCAGTGCGTTCGCCTGCGCGAGGAACACAGTGACGCCCGAGTTGCGCGAGCCCTGCTGTTGCCACGGATTCGTACCCGCTGCGCCGTCCCAGTAGTAGGTCATGTGGGTATGGGCGTCGATCAGGCCGGGTATGGCGGTGTAGCGGCGCAGGTCGCGCACCACGGCGCCGCGCGGAATAGCGGCGCGACCGGTGCCGACCGACTGGATGCGGTCGCCCTCGATGACGACGACAGCGTCACGCAGCGTGCGGCCCGTGCCGTCCACGAGCTGGCCGAACCGGAGAGCGACGATCCCGTGCGTTGCCTGCGCGCCGATGAAGGCGCGCGGAAGTGCAACAGCGACGAGTGACAGGGTGAGCAGTGTGCGACGCATCGGCTTGGCAGGGGAAGAAGGGGCGATGTGGTGCGATGAGCTCGATCGAGTACTGCGCTAGGGCACGCCGTGCCCCGCGCTCGCCTCCCACACCTGGTACCACGCATCCGACGTGAGCGTGACGCTGAGCGCGGCGACCGCCTCGCGCACTGCCTCGATGCGCCGAGAGCCGGTGATGGGAACGGGGCGAGACGGATGGCGCAGGATCCACGCATAGGCGATGGTCGCGGGCGACACACCGTGTTCTCGACCCAGCCGGTCGAGTACAGCTCGCACGCGGATTGCTTGCTCGTCGCCGCTGGTAAAGAGCCGCCCGCCAGCCAGCGGCGACCAGATCATGGGCCGCACCCCCAGATCGATGCACTGATCCAGCGAGCCGTCAGCGAGCGCCGCCATGTGCAGCGGCGACAGTTCGAGCTGATTGGTGACGACGGGATATCGACGATGAAGGAGCGCCAACTGCGACGGAGAGTGGTTCGAGACGCCGAAATGCAGCACCTTGCCTGCGGCGCGAAGGTCCGCGAACGTCGCCGCGAGAACCTCCGGATCCATCAGGGCATCCGGGCGATGGATGAGCAGCAGGTCGAGATGGTCGGTATGTAGCGACCGAAGCGAATTCTCCACCGAGGCGACGACATGCGCGGAGGAGGTATCATACGACTTGCTGGCGTGTGCTGGCCGATGGCGCGACAGGAGCTTGATACCGCACTTGGTGATGATCTGCATCCGCTCGCGCAGCCCCGGCGCGGCGGCGAGCGCCTCGCCGAAGAGCGCCTCGACGCGATAGTCGCCGTAGATGTCCGCGTGATCAAAGCTCGTGATGCCGAGTTCGAGGCACGCGTCGATCCAGCGGATGCGGGCCGGGACGTCGAACTCCCATTCGGCCATTCGCCACGCGCCGGCAACGATGGCGGAGAGCGTGGGGCCGGCTGCACTCAGGGAAACGCTGGGAGCGGACGAAGGAGCGGGTGATGTCATTGGCCGGATCATTCGCGACGAGGAGCGAGAAAGGTGCGAAACGCGTCGAGGGCGCCGCGGACGGGGCGAGCGTGCTCGCTGTGCGCGTCCGATCGCGCGCCGCACAAACGTTCATGATTCAACGAGCAGGAAGTTCCGGACCCGTGCGGGCGGCGACGTAATTCATGGCTGAAAACGCCGCTGCCTGGCAATGTGCCCCGCTCGCCAGGAATTGGCAACGGAAACTTCGCACTACTCCCCGTGCGTTCACCTGTGTGATTCCTTCACGCTCGCCGGCATGTTCCGGCACCGCACCTGCTGGAGACATGCTGTCGTGATAACCGTGATTACAGGTG
>JACMOE010000396.1 GCA_014378185.1 Gemmatimonadaceae bacterium
CCTACGTACTCGCGTCTGCCGTTCGTACTCGCCGTTTACCGTCCCCCAATCTTCGCCAACGCCGCCCGTATCAACTCGGGTGCCGACGCGCCCTTCGCCCCGCCCTCGAGCGCCGCCCGCACCGCCTTCTCCGCATCGACATTCGAATAGCCGAGCGACACCAGCGCCCGGATGGCGTCGTCCGTATTCGGCAATCCGCCGCGCCCCACACCCGACTCCACACCGGACGCCTGCAGTTGATCCAGCTTGTCGGCAAGATCGAGAATCATCTGCTCCGCCTTCTTCCGCCCCACGCGCGGAACCGATTGAAGCACCGCAATGTCCTTTTCTCGAATGGCGCGCACGAGGCGATCCGCCGTGAGCGACGACAGCAGTCCGAGCGCGAGTGCAGGTCCAACGCCCTTCGCGCCCAGCACCTTCTGGAATACCCGCCGTTCATGGGCGGAGGTGAAACCGAAGAGCTGCCACCCATCTTCCTTCACCACGAGATAGGTGTGCAGCATGCACTGCTCGCCGGTCTTCGGCAGGGCCTCGTATGCATTGAGCGGAACAGCCAACTCGTACGCCACGCCGCCCTGCGTCATGATCTCGACGCGATCGAGTTCCTTGGTGATCAGCACACCGGCCACCTGAATAATCATGTTCGGCGCGTGGTTGATGGCGAGGAGAGCAGGGGCTTGGCGGCGACGGCACGCGAGGGCCCGCGCACCAATCCGAACCCGTCGATGCGGGGGATGCCTGCGCTCATGACGCAGGCAAGCGCCGCCGCCACGCCATCGGCGGCGTCCGTGGGCTGCGGAACGGACTTGAGCCGGAGGAGTCTCGTGAGCATGAACTGCACCTGCTCCTTGCTGGCGGCTCCGGTGCCCACCACCGCCTTCTTGATTTCGGCCGGTGCAAGCTCGTTCACCGGCACGCCCTTCTGCTCGGCGGCCAGCAGGATCACGCCGCGGGCGTGCCCCAGCACGACGGTGGTGCGCACGTTGCGCGCGTAGAACACGCCTTCCACGCAGAGCGCGTCGGGTGCGTGCCGGTCGATCAGCTCCACCACCCCGTCATAGATTTCGCGCAGGCGCACGGGCAGGGCATCGCGCGAGCGCGTGCGGATCACGCCGCATTCCACCAGTGCCGGCGTGGCGCCGCTGCCGCCGCGAACGACGCCATATCCCGTATTGGCGGTACCCGGATCAATGCCCAGAACGAGCACGCGTGCCCGCTACGCCTCGAGCCCTTCAAGGTCGGCGTCGGCGACGTCGAAGTTGCCCCACACCTTCTGCACGTCATCGAGGTCCTCGAGCGCCTCGATGAGCTTGAAGAGCGTCGCGATGTCGTTCTTGTCCGTCACGGGCACCGTGTTCTTCGGCACCATCGCGACCTCCGCCTCGCTGGCCGTAATGCCCTTGGCTTCCAGGGCGGATTTCACCGCGTAGAGCGACGCCGGGTCCGTCGTCACCACGTAGACGTCCTCGTCGCGCCGGAAGTCCTCGGCGCCCGCCTCCAGCGCAGCCTCCAGCGTGGCATCCTCGTCGGCGTGCTGCTGCGCATCGATCTCGATCTGGCCCTTCTTGTCGAACATGAAGGCCACCGAACCCGGCGTGCCGAGATTGCCGCCCGCGCGCGAGAACTTGTGCCGCACATCCGCAACGGTGCGCGTGGGGTTGTCCGTCATCGTGTCGACGATCAGTGCGACACCACCGGGGCCGTACCCCTCGTACGTCGCCTCCTGGATGTCATTTCCCTTCAGCTCACCAGTGCCGTTCTTGATGGCGCGCTCGATGTTCTCCCGAGGCAGGGATTTCGACCGTCCAGCATCGATGGCCAGCCGCAGTCGCGCGTTTCCCGCCGGATCGCCGCCCCCCAGCTTGGCGGCCATGGTAATCTCGCGAATGAGCTTGGTGAACAGCACACCACGCTTGGCGTCTGTAACCGCCTTGTAGTGCTTGATGTTCTTCCATTTACTGTGACCAGCCATGGACGCGTTCCGTGCTGTTTGAAGAAGGGGTTGCAACGCGTGAAATATATCGCGGGGCAGGCCCCTCGCCTCGCACGGACGCTGTCGTTACGGCGCGACGCGAACCGCCAGCTGCGCGCGGAAGCCCGTGAGGTCGGCGCGAATCGGCCCACCCTGCGCATCGAGCGTGGCGAGCTGGCCCATGGTGTATCCCACGCTGGGAAACGCCGAGATCCCGCCAAGATCCAGTCGCACGCGCAACCCTACCGTGCCGAGGTAGCTCGTTTGCGATCGGTCCGCCGCTGCACCACCACTCGTTGTGCCGGGAACGTTCTGCAGCCACTGGCGCGCCTCGATGCTTGGCTCTACAACCGTGCCGAGCATGTGCAGCCCGAGACCAAGGTAGCCATTCGCAATGTTCTCGCGCCCCGCAGGATCGCCCGAGGCATAATGGCCGGGTGCGCGGAACACGTTGTACCCGGCGAGCGTGACGTCCGTGCCGGAAATCGAGTTGGTCAGCACGGCCTGTGCGATGATGCGACTCCCGGTGTTGTACACCGAGCCGCCCGCATCGTCATTGCCGAATGCCGAGTACGTGAGGCCGAGCGACATGCGGCCGTTCAACACGCCGCGGTCAATGCCGACGCGGGCTCGGTACTCGTCGCCGGGCGTGAAGCGCAGCGTCTGGCCCGGCACGTTGAAGGGATCGTAGGTGGACGAGTGGCGCACCGCTCCGCCAAAGCCGATGTTCCAATCGCCAAGGGGACGCGCGATCGCGATGCCGCCGGTGGCGGCGAGGCCCGTGCCCATGTTCGAGATGGGGAACGCGAGAAAATCACTGCCGATGCGACCCGCGGCAGTGAGCTCATCGAGCGTGACGGACGATCGCCCGGTGGGCAGGTTCACTCCAGCGGTGAGCACCACGAAATCGCTGCCCAGGGTGAGGTTGCCGCGGAACTGCGTATCGGTCAGGCCGTTGATCTCGCTCACGGCGCTACCCGACGTAACCCGGGCGCGCGTGTAGGAGGTGCCCACGTCGAAGGTGAAGCTGGAGCCGAAGGGCATGCTCACGAACACGGGCAACGCCAACTCGGAAATGGTCTCGTTGACGGGGGACTTGAGCTGGTACTGGATGAACTGCGGCGCGAGCCGAAGCTCGCTGTCGAAGATCGACTGCGCTTGCAGCGAGGGCGTCACCACCGCGAGCGCGAAGGGAAGAAGCAGCGTGCGCATGGGTGTGTTCACGGCGTCCTGGGCTTGCTGATGAGGATGTTGACCGTACCCACCGCGGACGCGGGCTTGTCGCTGCCCGTACCCGCCGATACGGGATTCTTCGAGCCCGGCTGCGACTTCGCATCACCACTAGCCCCTGCAGCGGCGGTCGCAACACCCGTCGTAGACGGATTCACGTCGCCCGCCGTAGTCTTGGCCGTGTTGATCAGCACCGTCGTGCCCCCCGCAGCAGGAGTGGACGACCCCTGTTGCGCAGCGGCAATCACCGCGCCTTCACTGGTGCCCTTCAGGCTCACCTCCACGCTCGCGGCGTTCACCGAGGCTCCCACGGACGCCGCGCGCGCCTCCTGGCTCTTCGTCTGCGCCGCCCCAAAGCCCGGGTCGATACGCACTGCTTCGTTATAAAAACGGCTCGCGTCATCATAGCGGCCTTCATCTTCCGCGGTCAGGCCGCGACTGTACGCAAGGAACGCCTGCATCGAGCGCGTCGGCCGCTGCTCGATCTGCTGTCGCTCCGCCACCGTCAACGTCACGCCCAGCTGCGTGAACAGGTCCAGCGCCAGCTTCTTCTCCATGTTGAACAGCTGCTCGAGCTGATCCGCCGCCTGCGCCGAGCCCTGCACCTGGCTGGTTGGCACGTCCACAATGGCGGCATCCACGCGCAGGTTGGATGCACCCACCTGCAGGATGGCGCCCTGTACCACGCGGCCTGCCCGCACGAGCTTGCCCGCCCGCACGTTGCTCGCCGCCTCCGTTGCCCCGGACTGCTGCAACTTGATTTCGTCCAGCAGCGCCTGCATGCGAGACCGCTCCACCAGCGTGAGCTGGGACGAGCGTGCCAGATCAGTGGTGAGCAGGTCGGCGAAGCCTCGCTCCAGCGGCTTGAGCGACGTATCCGCGCCGCTGAACCGGAGAGGCATCACGGCCACAGTCCGCGGGTTGCCCGGTTGCGTGGACAGCGTCGCCTCATGGCGCACAGCGACCTTTGCGTCCGCCGCAATTTCCTTGCGCGTAAGCGCGGCCAGCCGCGCCTCGAGCTGGCTGCGTACGCGGCTCGTCCGGCCGAACTGGATGTACGAGGAGTACGCCGCCTTTGCGCCGGGCAGGTCGTCGAGCGCCTCGTCGGTGAGGCCCAGGTAGAGGGAGGTCGTCCCGTCGCGAGGGTCGAGCCTGGCGGCCGTCTCGAGCGCCGTACGCGCCCCGCGGTAGCGGGACGCCTTGTAGTATGCGATTCCCAGCGACCGGTTCACCGCGGCCGACGAGGGACTCGCCTTCTGCTGCTGCTCCAGCCGCGTCACCGATTCGCCAGCGGTCATGCCACCAGTGGCACATGCCGCGAGCCCGACGACGAGCAGGGTGGAAACAAGAGATGGAATAGTGCGCATGCAACCGCCTCCTAGCGGTCCGGGTCCAGCATGTCTTCAAAGCGCATCCACTGCGCGTAGAAGTACAGATCCACGTAGCCGGTGCCCCCGTTGCGGTTCTTCCGCACGAGCAGCTCCGTCGCGCCCTCGATACCGCGAGCGCTATCGTACATTCCTTCGCGGAACAGCGCGAGTACCACGTCGGCGCGCTCCTTCACCGCACCCTGGGCACCGAAGTCGTCCAGCACCGGCCGGCGGTCGTCACGCGCGACGAGTGCGGGCAGCGGCGACGTCACGAGCACGGCCACCCGCGCGTCAAGCGCCAGTTGCTTGAGCGCACGAATCGCGGTAGCCGCCTCCTCTTCTGTCTGGCGCGTTCCGGGGAGCAACGCGTGCAGCCCATCCACCACGACGAGCTTCACCGCGAGCACCGCGGCTACCTCCTCGCCGATCGCCGCGACACCGCCAAGCGGCGCCCGCTCGATGACGGGCAGGTCGCCCCGCATCCGCACCGCGGCCGCCCCCACGCCAGACCGGCTGACATCATTGAGCGTTCCGCGCCGCAAGTCGTCGACGCGCGTCCGGCCTTCAATGGCCAGCGCACGCTCGAGCACGCGATCCGGCAGCATCTCGCCCGAGTAGAACAGCACATCGTGCTGCGCCTGTTGCACGCGGAGCGCAATGGCCAGGGCCAGGGCGCTCTTGCCGCTGCCGACATCGCCACCCAGCACCACGAGATCGCCCCGCCGCAGGCCACCGCCCAGCAACTTGTCGAGGCTCGGAAACCCGGACGGAACGGTGTCCGTTGGCGACGCGCCGTCCGCCACCGCGTCGACGCGGCCGAGAAGAAGCGACAGAGGAGAGATGTCAGCGCCGCGTGTCATGGCCCAAGATAGGGTCTGGCCGGGTGAGGGAGCAAGGCAAAGATGGCGCGCCCGCTCGGAACGACGTCTCCGGCTAGCCCCGGAGCAGGGCGGACAGCGCGCTCAACTCGGCCCGCGACCCTGCATCCAGGTGCGAGGCGGCGGCTTGCATCAATGCGGTGATCTCCTGCGCCATGTCGCCAGCCGCGCCGGCCACACTCAACGCGGCGCAACGGGCCACCGAACCGCGCACCGGAGCGGGCAGCGCCATCGTCGCCAGCCATGCCTTGGCGCCGGCGTAGCGCGCCTCGCGATCGCGCTGCGGATCGTCAGTGGCCAGCCCGCATTCCGCTGCCAGCCGCGCGGCCACGAAGCACGCCAGCGCCACCTCGCGAGCGCCGCCAATGGGCGCCCGGCCCGCGAGCCCCGCGAGATGCCTGAAGCGAAAGGCCGGGGCGGTGAGCGCAAAGGGGGGTAGTGAGATGGGCACGGGAGGAATGTGACCGGAGGACGGTGTCGCGGCCAGCGGCAGTCGAAATGACCGTGTGCGTCGCGTTGCTCGCCCTTTCGTGCAGGGCTACGTTTGATGCATGCCCCTTCAGGTCAAGTCCGTCCTTTGGGTCGACGATGAGGCGGAACTGCTCGAACCGCATCGCATCTTCTTGCGTGACAAGGGGTTCGAAGTCGAAACCGCCACCAACGCCGACGATGCGCTGGAGATGGCACGGCGCCGCTCGTTCGCGCTGGTGCTGCTCGACGAACAGATGCCGGGCACGCGGGGACTGGATGCGCTGAAGGAGTTGAGCGAGATCGATCCCACCCTCCCGGTCGTCATGGTGACGAAGAGCGAGGAAGACGCGACGCTCACCGAGGCGCTCGGCAAGAACATCGCCGGGTATCTGGTGAAGCCGGTCACACCGCGTCAGGTGTACGCGATGGTGGCGAAGCTGCTCGAAGGCCCGCGCATCCGCCAGCAGGTCGTTGCCCGTTCCTTCGTCGATCGCTTTCGCGCCATGCAGGCCGAGTCGCCGCGCGACCTCGACTGGCGGGGCTGGATCGACCGGTATCTCGAGATGGTGCAGTGGGATCTCGATCTGACGGCGGCCAACGAGATGGGATTGCACGAATCGCTGCGCGGGCTCTTTCCCGAGCTGCGCCGCGACTTCGCCGCCTACATGTCGCGCGCCTATCCGGACTGGCTCGCGAACCTGGAAGGCGACCGGCCCCCGCTGTCGATCGACATCGTGAGCGAGTACCTCATGCCCGTGGTGGCGCAGGACAAGGCGGCGGCATTCATCGTGATCGATTGCCTGCGTCTCGACCAGTGGAAATTCCTCGAGCCCGTGATCGCGCCGCTGTTCGACATCGAGACGACGCACTACTTCGGGGTGCTCCCCACGGCGACGCCATACGCGCGGAACGCGCTGTTCAGCGGGCTGTTTCCCAACGAGATCGCAGCGCGATTCCCGGATTGGTGGGGCGAGCGCGAGGATGAGACGCTCAATGCCCACGAGAAGGACCTGCTCGAGGCGCAGCTGGTGGAAATCGGGCGCAAGGTGCCGGTGAAGTACGACAAGATCTCGTCATCGCACGAAGCCGATGAGCTGGAGCGCCGGCTGGCGAACGCGATCGCGCCGGAGGGCATCAGCGCCTTCGTCTTCAACTTCGTGGACCTGCTCACCCACGGCCGTTCCGAGTCGGCCATCCTGTACGAAGTGGCGCGAGACGAGATCGCCCTGCGACAGCTCACGCTCCAGTGGTTCAAGCGCTCGGCGCTGTTCAGCGTGCTCCAGGAGGCCGCTCGACGCAAGGTGAAGGTGCTCGTGACCAGCGACCACGGGTCCATACACTGCCACACGCCGGCCACGGTATTCGCGAAGCGCGATGCCAGCCAGAACCTGCGGTACAAGTTCGGCGAGGATCTGCGAGCCGAGAATCCGGAACTGGCCCTGCTGTTCACGAATGAAGATTCGCTGAAGCTGCCGCGACGGGGCCTCGGCGCGAACACGTTGCTCGCCACGGGTGACAGCTTCTTCGTCTATCCTACCAAGCTGCGGGAATACCAGAGCCGGTACCGTGGGTCGTTCCTGCACGGCGGGGTCACACCCGAGGAGTGCATTCTGCCCGTGTCGCTCCTCACGCCGAAGCGCTAGCCGTGTATCGTCGCCTGCTTCGGTACCTGCGCCCACACAGTTGGCGCATGGCGGGCACCATCGCGTGCAACGTGATCGCCGCGGCGTTGGACGTCTTTTCGTTTACCCTGCTCGTGCCGTTCCTGAATGCGCTCTTCGGCGCACAGTCGCTCATCCCGCGGACGTCCGGGAGCTGGGTCATCGCGCTGCAGGATCGGCTGGTCGGCAACTTCCTCGATCCCGCAGACCGGCTGGGCTCCGTAGGCATCATGATGATCGCGATCATGGCGATCGTCGCGCTGAAGAACGTCTTCGTCTGGCTCGCGGGGCAGCTCGGCGCGTCGCTCCAGGAGAACGTCACGCGCGACCTGCGCGACAGCGTGTTCCGCCATCTCCAGCGGCTGCCGCTGGGATACTTCCAGCGGACCAAGGCTGGCCAGATCATCTCCCGTGTGCTGTCCGACACCGAGCAGACGAAGGCGCTCATCACCGAGCTCGTGACGCGCACCCTCCAGAACCTGGCGCAGATCGTCGGCACCATCGTCATCCTGCTCAACTATTCGGTGCGGCTCACGTTCATCGCGCTGGTGATTGCCCCCCTGCTCACGCTGTCGTTGCAGCCGGTGCTGCGCAAGCTGCGGAAGGGACATCGCCGCCTGCGTGGCGACTATGGCGAGATCACCAGCGTGCTGCAGGAAGTGGTAAGCGGCATTCGACTGGTGAAGTCGTTCCGTGGCGAATCGTACGAAGACGCACGATTTTCATCGGCGAGCGGCCGGTATTCATCGGGCATGGTGCGCATCACCCGCGTGGCCGCGCTGTCCCAGCCCATGACGGAATTGATCGGGACGTCGGTCGCCATGCTCATCCTGTGGGTGGGCGCTCGCGAGGTGCTGCTTGGCGGCGGCACGATGGACAGCGCGACGCTCATCACCTTCATGATCATGGTCATGCGGCTGCTGCCGCCACTCAAGCAACTCTCGCAAGCACCCACAACGGCGCAGCAGTCGTTCGCTTCCGCCGAACGCCTGTTCGAGGTGCTCGACCTGCCCACGGAAGCGCAGCTCGACGAAGGGCGGCGCGACGTGACCCAGCTGCGGAAGTCGATCGCCTTCGAACACGTGTCGTTTGCCTACGAGACAGAAACGGTACTCCGCGATGTGAGCTTTGTCGCGCAGCGCGGCGAGGTGGTGGCACTGGTTGGGGCGAGCGGGGCGGGCAAGAGTACGCTGGTGGACCTCATCCCGCGTTTCTACGAGCCGACGGCTGGGGTCATCCGCCTCGATGGTGTGGACACCCGCGAGCTCTCCCTCGCGTCGCTGCGCGGCCTCACAGGCATCGTCAGCCAGGACACCGTGCTCTTCAACGATACCGTGCGGAGCAACATTGCCTACGGCGCACCTGATCGGTTCACCGATGCCCAGATAGAAGCGGCCGCGCGCGCGGCCAACGCGCACGATTTCATCAGCGAGTTGCCGGAGGGGTACGACACCGTGCTCGGGGAGCGCGGCACGCGCTTGTCAGGTGGGCAGCGGCAACGGCTCGCCATCGCACGCGCCCTGCTCACCGATCCTCCCATCCTCATTCTCGACGAGGCCACGTCGTCGCTGGACACGGACTCGGAACGACTCGTGCAAGAAGCGATTGATCGTCTCCTCGCCGGCCGAACCGTCTTCGTCATCGCCCACCGCCTCTCAACCGTCGTGCACGCAGACCAGATCCTCGTCCTCCAGCGCGGCGAGATCGTCGAGCGCGGGACGCATGCCCAGCTGCTCGAGCGGCATGGCGCCTATCACCGCCTGCATGCCGCACAGGTCCGCCGCAGCGATGGCGACGCGCGCACCCCGGTCACTGCGGGAGCGTCCTGACCCATGCGGACACTGTTCTATCAATCCTCGGTGCACTGGAACGCGTCTTCGCGCGCCTTTGCCGTGGCGGCCCGGGGGCTGGCCGCGCGAGGCGAGCCGGTCACGGTGGTCTGTCGGGACGCATCACGTGCCCAGGCGGGCTTCCTCCAGGAGGGGCTGGACGTCGTTGGCGTGCCGCCGGCGACGACGGTGGCGCGCGATGCGTGGCGGCTGCGCGCCGTGCTCAAGGAAAAATTCATCGAAGTGGTGTTCCTGCACACGGAGCGCGAACATCTCGTCGCAAGCTCCGCCATGCGCCTGGCCGAGCGCGGTGCCGTGATCCGGCGCATCCCGGCTGGTGGCGCACCGGCCGCGGGTCGATCCGGAAAGTTCGCTGATCGCATGGCCACCTCGCTCATGCTCTTCTCGACGGCATCCGATCGCGATCGTGCAGGACTCGCCGACCGCGCGCGCGTGGCGCCGCTGGGCGTCGATGTCGCAAGAGTGGAATCCGCCCGCGCGCCCGCGCGGGCCATGCTCGGCATGAAGGACGAAGCGCAGCTCATCGTCTGCGCCATCGATGACCGGGCCGGCACGCGCGTCACCACAGCCATGCGCACACTCGCGCTGCTCGCCGAGCGTCATCCCCAACTCCGGATGGCCTTCGTTGGCCGCTCGGACGATGCAGACGACACGCGCATGCAGGCCGCTCCACTCGGCGCCACCTCCCTCGTCAAGTTCCTTGGCGAGCGCCCCGACATGCCCGCGGTGCCCGCTGCGGCCGACGTGGGCTGGGTGACGGCGGGCGGCGATGACGGGGCCTTCGCATGCCTCGATTTCATGGCGGCCCGCGTACCGGTGATTGCCGAGCGCTCGTCGCTGGTGTCGCACTTCGTGCCCGACGGCATCGCGGGGGTCCTGCTGCCGGCGGCGGACCCGAGCGACACCGCGTCTGCCGTCGCGCGTTTTCTGGCCGACGAAGGCACGCGAAAGGCCATGGGCAACGCTGGGTACACGCGAGCGCAGCGCGATTTTCGCGAGGATGCGATGATCGAGGGGTTTGCCGCTGCCGCGAACGCGGCGGGCGACCGGTCGCTCTGGGCGGCACGGTGACCGCGCCAGTCACCCTCTCGCATCGCGCGGAAGTTTACGGATTGCGTGGCGCCGCAGCTGCATTGCGTCAATTGAGCTTTCGCCGCGCCGGAGACGTGGGCGAGTGGATTGGCCGGCGCTTCTACGACTGGGTGGGTATCCGGCGCGACGTGGTGGAGCGGCAGATACGTGCCGCCTTTCCGGGGCTCGCGGAGAATGAAGTGAAGCGTGTTGCGCGGGAATCATACGGCAACCTCGGACGGACCTCCATCGAGACAGCCGTGCTGCCCAAGTGCACGCCGGCGGAAGTGGTCGGCCTCTTCGACATCATCGACAACTGGGCGATCGTCGAGGAAACCCTGGCGCGCGGGATGGGCCTGATCATGGTGTCCGGCCACCTCGGCAACTGGGAACTGGGCGGATCGTACATCGCGTCGCGCGGCGTGCACATGGAGGCCGTGGCGCGGCGGATGCAGAACCCGCTGTTCGACGAGTACCTCACGGAAACGCGGCGGCGGGTCGGCGTGCACGTCATTCACGATGCGGATGCGGTGCGTCGTGTGCCGCGAGTGGTGCGAACGGGAGGAGTCGCGGGTTTTCTGTTCGACCAGGGGGCCGCAGGGCTGGCGTCGACATGGGTCCCGTTCTTCGGCCGGTACGCCAAGACGCCGCGCGGGCCGGCGGTGTTCGCCCTGCGGCTCAACGCGCCCATCGTGTTCACATGCGCGGTCCGGGAGCCAACGGGGAGGTATTCCATGAAGTTCGAGGAGATCGCCGTGCAGCGGACAGGGGACCTGGATCGTGACGTGGAGGCGATCGTGGGTGAGTACACCAAGGCCCTGGAACGATGGGTCCGCAAGTATCCGGAGCAGTATTTCTGGCAGCACCGGCGCTGGAAGCATCAGCGTCCCGGCACGCCGCCCCAACTGGGAGATCCGTCGTGAACGAGCGTGTTTCGCGAGCCCTCAGGGGCGATGCCAGGGCGTGGTTCGGCATCAGCGTCGTGGTGCTCATCATCCTGCTTGCGGTACTCGCCCCGCTGGTGTCGCACCACGATCCGCTGCGAATCGACCTGGTCCACCAGCTCCAGGGCCCGTCCACTTCGCACTGGCTGGGTACGGACATCCAGGGCCGCGACGTGTGGGCTCGGCTCGTTTATGGGGCTCGCGTGTCGCTCACGGCGGGCATCGTGTCGCAAGCCATCGCGTTGCTCATCGGGCTCACGATGGGGCTCGTCGCGGGATACTACGGCGGCTGGGTGGACGAGATCGTGATGCGCCTGGCTGATGTGACGCTCGCGTTTCCCACGCTGCTGCTCCTGATCGCCATGGCGGCCGCGCTGCAGCCATCCCTCGGCGTGGTGTTCCTGACCATCGGCATCGTGGGCTGGGCGGGCATGGCGCGACTCGTTCGAGGGCAGGTGCTGGTGGTGCGACAGCTCGAATTCGTACAGGCGTCCCGGGCGCTTGGCGCGCGTGATACGCGTGTCGTACTACAGCATGTATTGCCGAGCGTGGTCGCGCCCGTGCTGATTGCCGCCACGCTCGGCGTGGCGGCGGCGATCATGGCGGAGTCGGCCCTGTCGTTTCTTGGCCTCGGCGTGCAACCGCCCACACCGAGTTGGGGCTCGATGATCGCGGATGGTCGCGACCTGAACCAGCTCCGCAACGCGCCGTGGACGTCCGTGGCACCGGGCTTTGCCATCGGCGCGGCCGTGCTGGGATTCAACCTTCTCGGCGACGCGCTGCGCGATGCGCTCGATCCACGGCACGCGTCCAAGAGCGCCGCGATCGAAGCGCCTTCCTCGGCGCGCACCTGAGCGCGTCGATGGCTACGCGTCGTTGGCTGACAGGACAATTCGCACCGTGTATGGAGTGAAGGCCATCGATATCGAGCAACTGCGTCGCGATGAGTTCGCATGGATGAACTCTGCTGACACCGTGTACATGAATGCCGCGAGCACGGGCCCCTCGCCACGCTGCTCCGTCGAGGCACAGGTGGACTTCGTGCGCCGACGCACCGCGCCGCACAAGGTGGACTTCGACGATCAATTCGGTACGCTCGCGCGGTGCCGGACGCTCATCGCGGGAATGATTGGAGCGAGCGTCGGCGAGATCGCGCTCGCGACCAACACCGGCGCCGGCATCAACCTGGCGGCGTGGGGCCTTCCGCTCGGACCAGGCGACGAAGTGGTGGTATCAGACGGCGAATTTCCAGCGAACATGTATCCATGGCTCGCGGCCTCGCAGTCACGCGGCTACGGCGTCCACGTCGTTCCGCTGCGCGACGGCCTTCCAGATGAGGAGGCGATGCTCGCGGCGGTCACGCGGCGCGGTGTCCGGGCACTGTCGGTGTCGTGGGTGGGCTTTTCGTCGGGCGTGCGTGCCGACATCGATCGCCTTGGCGCGGCGTGCCGTGCGCATGACGCCTGGTTCATCGTGGATGGCATCCAGGGTCTGGGTGCGCTGACCCTCGATGTGCGAAACACCCAGGTGGACGTATTCGCCTCCGGCGGACAGAAATGGCTGCTGTCGCCCTGGGGCTCCGGATTCACCTATGTACGTGCGTCGGTGCTGGA
>JACMOE010000397.1 GCA_014378185.1 Gemmatimonadaceae bacterium
GTCGAGCACGCGCTGTGACACCCGGTAGATAGCGGCATCGTTTCTTCCGAAGAAACGATCGAAGTTGACCGCAATGCGCTGGCGCGCCTCGCGGCAGAAGAGGTCCGCCCGCTCGATCGCCTCGCGATTGCCATGTGCCGAGAGCATCTGCGCTCGCACGCATGCCGCCGTCATCGCAAAGAGGTCGGCACCGATGTCCACCGCGCGAAAGAGCACCATCTGCCGCCGCTCCAGCCCCGGTCCGAAGCGCACCATCGCATGGAACAGCGTGCGACCCAGGTGGCGCGTCTGCCGCTCGGCCCACCGCAGGTGCTTGCCGAGCGCACCGAATTCGCCGTACGCCGTGGGCGTGCTGCCCTTGCCGAACCACCGCGCCAGGTACCAGGCCGGATAGAATTTTGCGACGCGCCCGAGGGCGGCGAGTTTCTCCTTCCCGCTCGACGCCTTGTCCACGAGCGCGAACGCGGTCTTGAAATGATGGTCCACCGCTTCGCGCGCGATGAACAGCCGCATGACCTCGGACGTGCCTTCGAAGATGAGGTTGATGCGGAAGTCGCGCATCGCGCGCTCCACCGGAATGGCCGGCTCACCGCGCGCGTGCAGCGAATCCGCCGTTTCGTAGCCGCGGCCACCGCGAATCTGGAGCGTATCGTCGATGATGCGCCACCCGGCTTCGGAATTCCACATCTTGGCGATGGCCGCCTCGAGGCGAATGTCGTAATGGCCGCGCTCCGCGAGCGCCACGCACAACTCCGCAACGGACTCCATCGCAAAGGTGTTGGCCGCCATGAGCGCGATCTTCTGCGCAATCGCCTCGTGCTTGCCGATGGGCTGGCCCCATTGCACCCGCTCCTTCGCCCATGTGCGCGCCACCTGGAGGCACGCCTTGCCACCGCCGGCGCAGCTGGCGGGCAAGGTGAGCCGCCCGGTGTTGAGTGTCACGAGCGCGAGCTTGAGCCCCCTGCCCTCGCCACCGATGATGTTCTCGCTGGGCACGCGCACATCCGAGAAGCCGATCACCCCATTCTCGATCGCCTTGAGACCCATGAAGCGAGAGCGATGCTTGACGCTTACGCCGGTCGCATTGGATTCCACGATGAACGCGGTGATCTGCTTCCGCGCCTTTCCTGCGACGATCGCATCCGGCGTCCGCGCCATCACCACCAGCAGCTCCGCGCGCGTGCCGTTCGTGCACCACAGCTTTTCGCCGGTGAGCGTCCAGTACGAACCATCCGCGCTGGGCGTGGCGGTGGTGCGCATGT
Source organism: Gemmatimonadaceae bacterium (assembly GCA_014378185.1). Classification (GTDB taxonomy): domain Bacteria; phylum Gemmatimonadota; class Gemmatimonadetes; order Gemmatimonadales; family Gemmatimonadaceae; genus AG11. Next base: position 1,263 of record JACMOE010000397.1, read on the forward strand.
TGGCGGGATCGGATCCGGCGTCGACCTCCGTGAGCGCGAAGGCCGAGATGGCACCCTTGGCCAGACGCGGATAGAAGCGCTGCTTCTGCTCGTCCGTGCCGAAGAGCGCGAGCGGCTGGGGCAGCCCGATGGACTGGTGCGCCGAGAGGAGGGCGGTGAGCGACCCATCCTTGCTGGTGACCATCGCCATGGCGCGCGTGTAGCTCGTGTACGAGAGCCCGAGGCCACCGTATTCGGTGGGGATCTTGATGCCGAAGGCGCCCATCTCGCGCAACTCCTGCACGTACGACTCGGGGATTTCGCCCGTGCGGTCGATCATGTCGGAGTCAACGCGCACGAGGAATGCGCGCAGCGTGGCGAAGAATGCCGCAGCGCGCGCAGTTTCGGCTGCGTCGTGCTGCACGGGATGCGGGTGGATCAGGTCGAGGCGGAAGCGGCCGAGGAACAGTTCACGAACGAAGCTGGGGCCGGACCATTCACTCTCGCGTGCGGCTTCGGCGACGTCACGGGCCTCCTTTTCGGAGGCAGGCACTGTGGTTGTCATTGTAAAATAGTATGCGGCAGGACGATGGTCGGACAGTCTGGCAGTCCGACTGTCGAGCCGCCGAGCAGCGGACGGCGGGTCAGACTGACTGACTGCGTTCGCGCTGGACGACGATCACCGCGCCGGCAATCGCGATGAGCGCGAACGCGAACCACTGTAATGCGTATCCCCGATGCGGGCCGTCATCGAGCACCGGGAGGTCGCGTCGTGCCGGGTGCGCGAGGTCCGTGGTGTCGCCAAAGGCAATCAGGTAGAACGAGGCCACCGGATACGGGATCTTGGACGTGAGTTCGGCGCGGCTCACGTGGCGAATTACCCTCGGATGCACCGAGATGGCGAGCCCAGTGTCCGCGGTGATCAACTCGACGTAGCCCTTGAGGTGCGCAGAATCCCCTTCGCGCCACTTCACCAGGTCCACGGACGCGCCATCCGGCGAATAGACCCAGCCACGATTGACGAGCACTGCGGTGTCGGAGCCTGCGATGCGGACAGGCGTGAGCAGGTCGACGCCGGGCGACCCACGGCGGGTGCGGTTGCTCAGCACGAGCTGGTGGTCATAGTCGTACCGTCCGTCCACGCTTGCCGCCCGGTAGTGCACCTGCGCGGTGTCGTGCGGCAACGCGACCAATGGCATGGGAGTGCCGCGTTGTTGCTGCTCGACCGTCGAGTTGCGCGTTCGGCGGTCAGCGAGGCGAACCAGCTGCCAGAAGCCCAGGCGCAGGAAGATCATCGCCGCGACGGCGGCGAGCACGCAGAAGACGACGATGCGACGGGA
>JACMOE010000398.1 GCA_014378185.1 Gemmatimonadaceae bacterium
AGGAAAGCGATGGCGGCATGCTCGTGGCCCACGAGCGCGGCGATGCCCGCCAGGTGCAGCGCGCGCTCGCCGTTGGAGGTAGGGGACGCGGTGAGGATCGACTCGGCGATGGAGGCCGTGCGCGCGAAGTCCCCGAGCTTGAGGTGCAGGCGCACGTCGGTGGCGCCGAGACGCGCTCGCTGCACCGAATCCGTGGAGAGCGCCTTGGCGCGATCAATCGCGCTGAGTGCGGAGTAGCCGCCATTCGGGGTGCCGGTGATCTCGTCGCGCATCTCCAGCACGCGCGCGAGCGACTCGAAGACGTCCGGGTTGTCGGGCAGGCGCTGCGTGAGCGTCACCAGCACGCCAAGCAGGGCGTCGCGGTTACGCTCGAGGGCGCGGTCATACGCGGGCGCGATGATCTCGAACGAGGTCCCGTTCAGGTCCTTGAACGGACGGGCCGCATAGGCGATGGTGTCGCGCACCAGGTCCGGCAGACCGAAGAACTGCGCGCTGTCGGCATTGGCGCCACCGCGCAGACGGCTCGCCTCGACGACGAACAGCGCCGCGATGGTTTGAAACGGGAAGGCGCAGAATGCCGACGGCGCGATCTGCAGGGCGCGGGCATAGGCGCGCTGCGCGGCGCCCGCGCTGCCGCGAAAGGCCCATCCCGTGCTGCTGGCCGGACTCTTCACCACGAGTGGGTCCAGTCCCTGGCAGTGCGCCAGTCCGAGCCACGCCGTGGCGTCGAGCGAATCACGACGGCGCATGGTCTCGTACGCGACACAGGCGGCGCCGTAGCGGTTGTTCTGCACCGCCTGCAACGCGGTGACGAGATCGTTCTCGCGCGCGCCCAGGGAGGCCCGGTTGCGCAGCGCCGTGCTCAGGTGCGGGGCCCACCGCGCGGTAGGTTGGGCGCGCCACACCAGGAGCTGCGCCAGCCACACTTGCGCATACGCGTAATCAGGATCGGCTGCGACCGCGCGCTCGAACGCGTCGATGGCGGGAGCCACCCGCCACGTCACGAGGGCGCGCTGGCCGTCCTGGTAGGCCCGCCAGGCAGCGAGTGATCGCGTGCCCACATCGCCCGCCCGCGACAACGATGAGTTGGCGTCGAGCCGAATGAGGTCGGCCGCCAGCGCCCGCAGCGCCGCGGGATGCGACGTGACCAGGTCGCGCGGCCCGGCGAGTACGACCTCGCGCAGCAGCGTGTCCGCAATGGCATCGTAGACGGAGGCGCGCACCACCATCGAGTCGCCGGTGAAATGCACGCGTCCCAGCACGAGCTTGCCCGCGCGCGCGCGCCGGGCCACCGCCAGCAGGCCGCTGAGCGACGAATCCCCTGAGCGCGTCATCGCATCCATGACACTCATGTCGCTCGCCAGCTTGAGACCACTCCATTCGCGCAACGCCGCGTACACGCCCTGCGCCACCGGCTCCTGTTCCTCGCGCGCCGGCCGGGCTCCCGAATACTGGAACGGCACCACGGCATACTGCGCCGTATCCACGCGCCCAGTGAGCACATCGAGCTGGTTGCGGCCCTGTGCCGTGGAGGCGGCGACTCCGGCGGTGAACAACGCCACGGACGCGGCCCACAGCCACGGACTCTTGCCGAGTGGAGGGCGAACGACGCGTGCCGTCAGCGTTTCGCCGGAGTGACCGATGGCAGCGGACAGGGCGGCGCTGAACGCACGCGCATCGTCGAATCGATCGTCGGGCGACATCGACAACGCCTTCGCGATCACCGTTTCAATGGGCAATGGCACATCGTGGCGATATTCGCGCAGCAGCGGAGCTGTCTTCGAGATGCGCTGCGTGAGCAACTGCTGCGGCGTCTCACCCACGAACGGCGGCACGCCAGCGATCGCCTCGTAGAGCACGCAGGCCAGCGAGTAGACGTCACTGCGGCCGTCGAACGCGCGATCACGCGCCTGCTCGGGGCTCATGTACGCCGGCGTGCCAGTGATCGTGCCCTGCTGCGTGATCTTCTCGTGCGCGCGATTGATCGCCCGCGCGATCCCGAAGTCCGCGAGCACGGCATGCCCGCCGGAAAACAGGATGTTCTCCGGCTTGATGTCGCGATGGACCACACCGCGTTCATGCGCGTACGCCAGCGCACCAGCCACCTCCCGCCCGATCCGCACCGCCTCCTCGATGGAGAGCCGGTTGTCCGCGCCCAGGCGCTGCCGCATCGAGTCTCCCTCGACGTACGGCATCACGTAGTAGAGCTGGTCGTGCGCCTCCCCTGAATCATGGATGGGAAGGATGTGCGGATGCTGCAGGCTGGCGGTGAGCTTGATCTCGCGCAGGAAGCGTCGCGCACCCAGCGCGTGCGACAGCTCGTGATGCAGCACCTTGATCGCCACGAGGCGCTCATGGCGCACGTCGTGGGCGAGATACACCGTTGCCGCTCCTCCACGACCGATCTCCCGCTTCAGGACATAGCGTCCGGCGAGGGTCTCATGAAGAATGGGAGAGATATCGAGCACGGCTATCCGGGGAACGACGGGAGGGACTAGACTAACGCAACCGGGTGCAGCCCGGCCATGGTCAAATTCCCCTTGTGCAAGGGACGATCATATGCTCCTCCCGCCACGACGCCACACCGTGCCCATTCCGTTTCAGGACATCCGGCTCAGGCCGGCCACCATTCATGACGTGCCAACCATTCTCCGCTGCATTCGCGGCCTGGCGGAATATGAGCGCCTGACGCATGAGTGCGAGGCAACCGAGGCATTGCTCGAGGCGAGCCTGTTCGGCGCATCGCCAGCGGCGGAAGTGACGCTCGCGTTCGCTGGCGACGAGCCCGCCGGATTTGCCCTGTGGTTCCGGAGCTATTCCACCTTTCTCGCCAGGCCAGGTGTCTACCTCGAGGACCTGTTCGTCTTCCCGGAATTTCGCGGACGGGGCCTCGGCAGGAAACTGCTCGGCTCGCTGGCCCGCACGGTCATCGAACGGGGTTACGGTCGCCTTGAATGGGCCGTGCTGGACTGGAACACCGACGCCATCGGATTCTACAAGTCCCTGGGCGCCCAGCCAATGAGCGAATGGACCACGTACCGCGTCACTGGCGAGGCACTGAGAATCTTGTCGGACTCGGCGACGTAGGGTAGCATGGAGAGGAGCGTGACGGGTCGCCGCCCTGGGCAGGTCAACTGGTCAGCGGGAACGCGTCAGCACCTTTCCCATCGGGACATGCGCATCTGGCTTCACGCAACGGCCAAGGGATCCACCATAAGCGGCAGCACGGCATTCAGTGTCGCCGCGCACGCCGTGCTGATCGGCGCCGCCATCTACGGCACGAGTGTGCGTGCCCGAGAGCTCGACCAGTCGATCGCCGAGCGTAGCGCACTCCTGCACTACCTGCCGCCTCCGGACCGGCGTCCGGCCTCCGACAACATCGCCGAGCACCTGCAGTACATCGACCTCGGGTCGAGGGGATCGGCGCTTCCGATGCGAGCGGATGGACAAGTGTTCAATCGGGCGGGCGCTACGGATTCGAGTGGCATGCCCGGGCAGCCGCACGATGAGGCCCAATCCCAGGCACCGGCCGCCGCGTTGGAATCCCGCGACTCGGTCTACTCCATGCTCGACGTGGAGGAAACGGCCGTGCGCACCGCGGGCAGCGCGGCACCTGCCTACCCGCCGGAGTTGATGGTGGAAGGCAAGGAAGGAGGCGTTTACTTCCGATTCGTGGTGGATACTGCGGGCCGTGCCGAAGCCGCCAGCATCGAAGTCCTGCGATCCTCACACCCGGCGTTCACGCAATCGGTGCGGCAGGCGCTGCCCCTCATGCTCTACATGCCGGCCACGATTGCGGGCCGGCGCGTCCGGCAGTTGGTGGAACAGAACTTCGAATTTCGCATCACGCGTCCCGCGCCCACGG
>JACMOE010000399.1 GCA_014378185.1 Gemmatimonadaceae bacterium
CGCCATTGCCCAGGCGAAGGTAGGCGGTATTGCGCTGGGTCTCGATGCCCGGCACGGTATCCTGCGTCTCACTCACGTCGCCGATCCCGGTGTACTGCGCCCGGTTTCGGTGCGTACGCTCCATGAATGCGTCCGCGCTCCAGGGTCCGTGCGTAATGCCCGCCCGTAGCATCACGTTCAACACATCGGACGACGCGAGCCGCGAGTTGGGCTGCGTGTTGTATTGCTCCGCGGCGACCTGCAGCGCTTCGCCATGGTCGTACCGCCGGCCGAACCATGCGCGGTAGAGGTTGGAGCTCTGGTCGCCGGTGGCGATGTCGGCGCGCGTGTACGGAATGGTGCGGTCCACCCGCCAGCTCCGCGCGTACACACGCACCTCCTCGGCACCGCGCTCGATCCGGATTTCCTCCAGCGCGTGCAGGGGCAAGTCGTTCGCGGGCGCTACGCCTCGCGCGCGCCGGTCCATGGGATCCAGCTCGAGCCCGTCGAGAAAGATGCGAACCCGACGCAAGTCGCCTTGCGAGGCGATCAACGCCGGCGCCGCGAGAAATCCCGTGGTGAACTCGGTGAGCCCCGGCACCCGCCCAAGCAGGTCGATGAGTGTCAGGGCCCCGGTGGCGAACATGGCCGTGCGGTCATAGATGCGCGGTGCGCCGATTTCCAGGATCGGTGGCGCCTCTGCCCGTGCGAGGGACGCCTTGATGGTGTCTGCCTTGATGACGACCGGGAGCGGGACGATGCCCTTGATGATCGAGTCGTTCCTGATCATCGAGTCCGCCTTGGGCGGGAGCGGGATCTTCACCGTGTCGCGTCCAGCCGGCGGCAGATTTCGCCGGCCACCAGCGGTATCGGCCCGGGTGAGAGCGGTGTCGCGCCGGCCACTGACGGTGTCGCGGCGAACCGGCACCTGCGCCAGTGCGCAGGCTGGCAAAACGGCCCCAGCGAAAGCGCCGAGGCCGAAGAGGACGATCCGGAGCGCCTTGCGCAGGGTCACCCGGCACGCCCTCGGACGAACTCGACGAAGGTACCCACCGGCACACCGGTGGGCCCGCGCGGGACGGTGACGAGGTCGGATTCGGTGTAGGCCGTTCCCGCGATATCGAGGTGCACCCACGGAAAGTCGCCCGCGAATTCCGCGAGGAACAACGCGGCACTGATGGTGCCGGCGGGGCGCCCGCCGGAGTTCTTGATGTCTGCCACGTCGGACTTGATGAGTTCCTTGTAGTCATCCCACATTGGTAACTGCCACCCCGGTTCCCCCGCGCGTGTTCCCGCCCCGATTACTTCCTGCACGAGCGCGTCGTTGTTGCCAAGCACGCCGGTGGCGGTATGGCCGAGCGCGATGACGCAGGCGCCGGTGAGCGTGGCCGCATCGATCACGGCCGCGGGCTTGAAGCGGCCCGCGTACGACAGCACATCCGCGAGCACGAGCCGACCCTCGGCGTCCGTGTTGATGATCTCGATGAACTTGCCCGACATGCTCTTCACCACGTCGCCAGGCTTGAAGGCGACGCCGGACGGCATGTTCGTAGTGGCTCCGACGAGCCCAACGACATTCACGGGCAGCTTGAGGCGCGCGATGGCCTCCATGGCGCCGAGCACGCCGGCAGCGCCGCACATGTCGAACTTCATCCCCTCCATGCCTTGGGACGGCTTGATGGAAATGCCGCCGGAATCGAAGCAGAGGCCCTTTCCTACCAGCGCCACCGGCGCCGCACCGGGTGCGCCGCCGGCATACTCGAGCGCAATCAGCTTGGGGTCTTCGGGCACGCCCTGCGCGACGCAAAGGAAGCTTCCCATGCCTTCCTTTTCCATTTCCGTGCGGCCAAGGACCGTGACCTTCATGCCGTGTCGCGCCGCGATGTCGCGCGCCGTGGCCACGAGGAAGTCCGGCGTACACAGGTTGCCCGGCATCATCCCGAGCGTGCGTGCGAGCGAGTGACCGTGGGCAATCGCGGTTCCGGATGCAACGCCCTGCTCCACCGCTGGGCCGTCCGCTCCATGGATTCGCGCCGCGGACAACGGTGCGCGCTGCTCTTCCTTGGGCGGTGCGGTCTTGGTGTCGGTGTAATCCCACGCCCCCACGTGGAGTCCGAGTGCGACGGCTTCCGCTTCACGCGCGTCGAGCGGGCCGGCGTAGAAGCTGAGCGTTCCGGTGCCCATGCGGCCGGCCTGTCGCGCGGCGATGGCGCCGACTCGGCGCAAAGCGCCGACGCGCTCGGTTGCCTTGCCCATGCCAATGAGCAGGATGCGCGATGGCCCAGTGGCAGCGCCGGCAAAATGCAGGAGCTCGTCACGACCGCCGCGGAAATCGCGCCGTTCGAGGCTGCGGGCCAGCACGCCACCGAGCGAGGTATCGAGCGTCGTGATGAGTGTATCGAGGGCGGCACCGCTGGGGAGGGCGATGACCAGAAGGGAAGCGTCGAGCGCGCCAAGAGTGGCGGGCCCCGAGGAGAGCGAGAGCGACATGATACCGTATGAGGGTCGGATAGTCGGGACGACGCGCGCTGCGGTCGTCCCCTCGATTACTCGTCCGTTAGCGATAAACTCATCGTGGCGCCACGCGTCTGGCGCCGAACCACGCACGTGAACTGCATTGTTGCACTCGAGACGAAAAGCGAAGTACGTGCGAGCCGAGAAAACTACGCTTGTTCACGGAGGGCAGCAAGCGCGCCAACATCTGCTGACACGATTGTAGCACTTCTGCCTGACAGCGCCCGGCCATTTGCGCCCGTGGATGGAACGGCGCGAAGAGACGTCGCGCGCAACGTGGGCGACTTCGTCATTCGTGCGTACCCGCGGTATCACATCAAGACGCTGCAGCACAAGCTGTTCAAGAGGCCGAGACGAACTGGGCGCCATCGCAATCGCCAGATGGACAGCCTTGTGTCGGTGGCGCGATCGCGGGTGCGGTGAGAGGGGCGTCACCGCCGCTCGGCATGCGCTTTGTGTACGCCTTTTCGCACCCCATGTAAAAGGGCGCTCTCTTACGACAAATGATACCCGGGACGAGACTCGAACTCGTATAGCACTCTCGTGCTGGAGGATTTTGAGTCCTCTGTGTCTACCGATTCCACCACCCGGGCGCGGGTGCCGACGCAAGATAATTGGTGCCGCACGCCCACACGATCCCCGAGCGCGCTGCGCGGGTGGTGTATTGAGCGCATACGCGCCCATACCAACGCGGGCTATGGCCGGGCGTTGGGCATCGGGACCGCACCCGAGTCGGTGCGGGTGCGGGCCAACTCCTGCAACCGCCGGCGCACCTGCTCCTGCAGGGTCGTGAACCGGGCGCGCTGGAGCGGCGTCATGAATGCGGCGAGTTCCGTCTGCTCTTCTTTCTGAAGCTCCAGGCGCCGGACCTGCGCCGCGTGGATCTGATCGAGCGCAGCGGCAATGGCGGACTGATTCGCCGCCGTGTCGGCGAGCATCTCCGTTCGGAGAACCACACGCTGCGCCTTTTCCTGCTGCGCCAGCGCGCGCCGCTGCAGATCATAGCGCTGCGATGTGCGCTCGAGGTGCAGCATCTGCTCGTCCGAGAAGCCGAGTCGCTCCTTGGTCACGCGCCAGAGACTCCGGCGAATCTGCTGCTGCAGTTGCTGTGTGCGATCGGGCTGCAACTCCGCCCCCGGATTCACCGGCCGTGCCGGACGATTGATACGCATCCCCCCCGCCCGGGCGCCGAGGCCCCCCTGCGCTTCGAGCGACGACGCGAGGAGGGGCAGCGCCAAAGCACACATCAGCAGGCCGCGCCTCATGGCGCGCTCCGACGCGACACGCCAGGAGCGATGGGTGCCAGGGCGGCATTGTCCACCTCGACCGTTGGCAGACCGTCCAGCGAATTGATGTCCCTCAGCAGCGAGGCGAGCTCACGATCGTTGAGGTCATTCAGCGATCCGCCGCCCACCGCGAGTTCCCGCCCATCGACCTCACGCACTGACGGAACGGGTTGCTGCCGCGTTGCAGGAGACTCGATGCGGGGGCGCGCGACTACAACCGTCGCAGACTCCGTCGCGGATGCGGGAGCCTGGACAGGCAGCGCTACCTGGCGCGCAGGAGCCACCACTGCGGGCATCGACCGCGCCGTGTCGACCAGCGACGTGCCGCCACGCTCCAGCACTGCCACGGACGATCCTCCCGCCACCAGGACGGTGATCGTCGCGGCGGTGCGCCAGCCGATCCACGAGCGCCCCCTTGGCCTCCGATAGTCCGGCACCGCCGCAACAATGGCCGCGACGTCCACCTTCGGCGCCGCGTGAAATGCACTGCGCAGTTCGCGAAGCAACGTCACTTCAGCCGCACACTCGTCGCAGTCCCGGACGTGGCGCTCCACGTCAGCGCGAGCAGCGGCGTCCAGCCGGCCATTCACCAGGTCGGGCAGCAGATCGCGAATTTCGGCGTTCGGGCAGTCAGTCATGCAGATACTCCTTGATGGCGCGCATTGCGTTGTGATAATGCACGCGCGCGGCGCCTTCCGTCGTACCGGCCACGTCGGCAATTTCCCTGTACGACAGTCCTTCATTCACTCGCAGGAGAAACACTTCCCGCTGCGTCTTCGACAACCGCCCCACGGCGTCGTGCATCCGCTTCCGGCTCTCGTCCGCCACCATCGTGTCGAGCGAGTCGTACTCCGTGACGGCATCATCGTCCTGCACCTCCACCGGCTCGCCCCGCCTGCGCTCCGACCGCCTCAGGTCGAGGAGCAGGCGTCGCGCGATCGTGAAGAGCCACGTGCGAAGCGAGCTGTCACCCCGAAACGAATCGATGGAGGCAAAGGCCCGCACGAAGGTGTCCTGGACGACATCCTGTACGTCACCGCGCGCGCCCACACTGTCCGCAAAACGCGCCACCGCCACGGCATGCCGCTCCACGAGCACGGTGGCGGCACGCTGATCGCCGCCCTTCCATCGCGCGATGAGGTCGAGGTCTGTCTGTTCGTCGGCGTCCTCGGCGTCGGCTCTCATGCGTTCCGGCAAGTTGGACGCCGACGGACGGGGGTCGTTAAGGAGCGCTGGGCGCGGGCCCACACGCGCGATAAGATACAGCCCTCCCACCCTGCCCCCGCCCTTCCATGGCCCAGACCGCCACGCCCCTCCGCATCGCGCACCGCGGCATGCCGCGCCTTGCGCGCGAGAATACCCTCGCGAGCTTCCGGCTCGCCCTGGAAGCGGGAGCGGAGGGCATCGAGCTCGACGTGCACACCACGGCAGACGGGGTCATCGTGGTCCATCACGATCCCGCTCTTGCGGGTGGACTGGCCATCCGCGACCTCACTTACGCGGCGTTTCACCAGACGGCGCCGGATGCTCCCACGCTGCGCGAAGTGTGCGACGTCGTTGGCAGCCGCGCCGAGCTGTTCGTGGAGCTCAAGGGCGCGGGCATCGAACATGTGGTTGCCAATGAGCTGACCGGCTACGACGGCGTGTCCGCCATTCACAGCTTCGATCACGTGGCGATCCGCCGGCTGCACGCCAGCGGGGTCGCGCTTCGGCTGGGCGTGCTGTTCGACGGCGGAGAAGACGGCCTGAACGTCATGGACCAGTGCGGTGCCAGGGACCTGTGGCCGCACTTTTCCCTGGTCACGCGCGATCTGGTGACTGGCGTTCACGCGCGCGGAGGCCGCGTCATCCCGTGGACCGTGAACGACGCCGCAGACGCCGCGCGCCTGGGTGACCTTGGCGTGGACGGACTGTGCACGGACGACGTTCGCATGCTGAAACGCAGCTGACCAACGAGTTGCCGGCAGGTGCTCAGGGAGCGGTGGACTGCCCGCCGAGCGCCGAGATGGAAGCCTCGAGCCGCCCCACCTCAGCTTTCGCAGACGCCAACATTGCCGCCAGGATGTTGTAACGCTCGGCGTCGAGCTCCGCGCCGGCCGCGCGCGCTCGATAGACGGCAAAGACGAGTGAGGCGTCTGCCGCTTCAGCGCGCTGCA
>JACMOE010000400.1 GCA_014378185.1 Gemmatimonadaceae bacterium
CCATGGAACCGCGCACGAAGCCGAAGTTGTCGCGCACCACCTTCACCATCGGCACCAGGCAATTGGTGGTGCACGACGCGTTGGAGATGATGTGGTGAGACGCGGCATCGTACTTCGTGTGGTTCACGCCCATCACGATCGTCATGTCCTCGCCCTTCGCCGGTGTTGAGATGATCACCTTCTTCGCGCCGGCAGTGATGTGTGCCCGCGCCTTGGACGCGTCCGTGAAGCGGCCCGTGCACTCGAGCACGATGTCGACGCCAAGATCCTTCCACGGCAGATTCGCGGGATCCTTTTCCGCGAAGATCTTGATCTCGCCGCCGTCCACGCTGATGGAGTTGCTGCCCGCCGTCACCTCACCCTGATATTCCCGGTGAACGGAATCGTACTTGAAGAGGTGAGCGAGCGTCCTGGTGTCCGTGAGGTCATTCACGGCCACGAAATCGATGTCGGTGATGCCTGCCTGCTTCGCCGCGCGCAGCACCTGACGTCCGATGCGGCCGAAGCCGTTGATACCGACCCGAATTGCCATCTTTATCTCCCGTTGAATTACCACCGATCGCCAACCGCTGGCGCCCGGCCGAAGGTCACAAAACTGAGAATGCGTGCTCCCCCGTCATGAAGCGCGGTGGCGCACGCGTTGAGGGTCGCACCCGTCGTCACCACATCGTCCACCAGCACGAGGTGCAGTCCGCGAAGTGACGCGCGATCTGCTGACGCATGGAACGCTCCCGCAACGTTGCGCCGACGCTCCCCCGGTGTCAACCGCGTTTGCGTCACCGTCGCGCGGCCACGCTGGAGCAGATCGCTGCGCACTGGAATCCCCCACAGCAGCGAAAGATTCCGTGCGAGCTCCGCACTCTGATTGTAACCACGTTCGCGCTCGCGAGCGCGCGCCAGCGGCACCGGCACCAGGGCGGCCCGCTCGCGCTCGACGTCTGGCGGAAAGCGCAAGACGGCCATGCGGCGCGCCATGGCCGCGGCCACTTGCCACCACCCGTGATACTTGAGCGCGTGGACGATATGCTCGGCCTGTCCGCCCGGCAGCGCATAGGCGGACCGGACTGATCGAACGAATGGAGGGAAGAGCTCGCACCAGGCACACGACACCGTGCGCCTGCGTGGATCGAAGGGATGGCCGCACCGGTCGCAACGCGGACGCGGCAACTCGCGCGCTCGAAGCCAGCAGGCACCGCAGACGAGCTCGGTTTCCAACACCGACCGTGCGGTGCCGCAGACGGCGCAAGCGTGCGGGAGCAGGAGGTCGAGCAGCGCCGAACCAGCCGCTCGCGCGCGGAGGGCTACGAGAGCGCCTTCCACATCACGGACCGGTCTGGCTCCATGCCAAACCACCGCTCGAACGCGATGGCACCCTGCTCGATGAGCATGCCCTCACCATCCGACGCGCGATGTCCCGCCCGGCGCGCTGCCTTGACCCAGTCGGTTTCGCCCTGCGCATAGGCGAGATCGAACACCGCGCACCCCTCGGGCAGCTCATCGATGGGCACCGGAAACGTGTCGCCGACGCGGAGGCCGAGTGGCGTGGAGTTGATGACGAGGTTGGCGCCGTCGAGTGCCTGCCCCAGAGAAGCGTATGCCCGCGCCAACGGAGCGAAGCGAGTGACGAGGTGTTCGGCGCGGGGCATGTTCCGATTATACACGCGCACCTCGCTCGCACCGCATCGTTCTGCCGCGCAGAGTACCGCCGCAGCGCTGCCCCCCGCGCCAACCATCGCCACCCGCGCACCCGGAAGCGACGCGCCGAGCAGCGCACGCAGCATCGCCTCGGCTCCGCCCACGTCGCTGTTGTCGCCGACCAGCAGGCCGTCCTCGTGCCAGAACACGTTCACGGCACCCACCCGGCGGGCGAGAGGCAGGAGTCGCGCACACTGCCGCGCGACATGCTCCTTGTGGGGGACGGTGACATTCCCGGCCGCATGCTCCAGCGCAAGCGATGCGAGCGTTGCGGTCAGGTTTTCGGGAGCAACGTCGAGCAACTGGTATTCCAACGCAATGCCCGCGGCACGGAGTGCCGCATTCTGGAACCGCGGAGAAATGGAGTGCGCCACCGGATGCCCAAGCAGCACCAGCCGCGCCGGCTGGTCCATCACGAGGCGCCAGGCACCCGTTCAGCGGCCAGGAGATCGAACACGCGTCGAATTTCCTTTTCCAGTTCGTCTGCGGTGGCGCGGTAGGCGTCGAGGTCGCCGCCAACTGGGTCATCAATGGCTCGCGCATCGGCACCCGGCGTGGGATATCCGGTAAGCAGAAAGCTCTTGCCCTCGCCTCCGAGTGCCTCCACGCGTTCCAGGTGGTGGGCGCCCATCGCGATGATCAGGTCACTCTCCTTCACCAGCGCGTGCGAGAGCTGTTGCGAGCGGTGTCCACTCAGATCGAAGCGCCGTTCCATGCCGACGTGCAGCGCTCCGTCGGAGGCCGCGGCACCGTCCCATGCGCTGGTTCCCGCGCTCGCGATGTCGAGATCGGCGAGCCCACGCTCGATGGCGATCTTGCGGGCGATGGCCTCGGCCATGGGACTTCGACAGGTGTTGCCGGTGCAGACGAAGAGCAGCTTCATGGGATCAGGCATCTCCGATGAGGCGAGGGGCTGTCTCGCGCAATACGGCCGACGAAATGGCACCTGGCCGGATGACGCGCGGTGCGCGTCCGGTACAATCCACCACTGTGGAGGGGGGCGAGGGTTGCAGCGTGCCTCCATCCAGCACGAGCAGCGCTCCGCTTGCAATAACGCCGCCCCACTGATCCCGAATCTCGCGCGATGAGGTGGCGGGGGGAACCCCGGGTCGATTGGCGCTCGTGGACGTCATCGCATCGCCATGCGCCCTGATGAGCCGCTGAAGGCCGGCATGCGATGTCCAGCGTACACCGACGCCGCCCTCCGGTCCGCGCAGGGCGTCCGGCACGCGCCGTTCTCCTCCCGGCAACACCAGGGTGAGCGCACCCGGCCAATGCCTCGCGGCCAGATTGGTGGCGAAGCTCGGCAAGTGGAGGTCGAGCTTGGCGAGCATGTCGCTGCCCGCGATGAGGAGCAGGAATGGCTTGCCTTTGGGGCGGCCCTTCATGCGCACCAACGCGTCAACCGAGTCACGATCGATGGCGCCACCCAAACCGTACACCGTTTCAGTGGGGTAGGCGAGTACGCGTCGGAGTTCCATCTGCTGGAGCGCTGGGCGAACCGCAGCCGCGATCTCCGGGTCCGACCAAAAGGGAATGGCGAGTGGCGATCCCGTCATTCAGCCACTCCGAACATGGCGTCCACGCGGTTGAAGTCGCCTGGTTCCGTGACCTTGAGCGCGCGCTCGCTGCCTCTCACCACGCGCACCGGAATACCGAGTCGCTCGCAGAGCGCCGCGTCGTCAGTGGCGGAAATGTGCTCGACGCTCGCGCGCCGGTGTGCATCAACGAGCAGTTGGCGTGGAAACCCCTGCGGCGTCTGCGCACGCCAGAGGCCGTCGCGGTCCACGGTCCGCACGATGAGGCCGTCCTCACCCACTTCCTTCAGCGTGTCCACCACGGGCAGCGCCGCGATGGTGCTCGTGCCGCCGCGGACACCGGCCACGACGCGATCGATGGTGGCCGCATCCACGAGCGGGCGCGCCGCATCGTGCACCAGCACGATGTCGGCTTCATCCGGCAAGTCATCCAGGCCGTTTGCCACGCTCTCGCTGCGTGTCCGACCGCCCACCGACACGAGCAGGCGATCGACGTCGCACTGGAAGAGCCACGGCGGCGGGTCCCCCGCGTAGCGCTGCGGCAGCACGCACACGACCATGCCGACGTCGGGGCGATCCATGAACGTCTGCACGCTGTGCAGCAGCATCGGCTTGCCGGCCACCCAGCGGAATTGCTTGAGCTCCTCGCCGCCAGTACGCGTGCCGCTGCCACCGGCCACGATGATGACGCCCACGTCGCGCGACACGCCGAGCGGAGAATCGCTCACGTGAACACCCGCTCGAACAGGTCGCCGATGGTGCGCACGCCAATGGCGCGCAGCCCCTTGGGCACGCGCTTGGGCACCGTGCGCTCCGCGAGATATGCCGTCTTCATTCCCATGTTCGAGGCCTCCGCGAGGCGGCGTTCCGCCTGCGACACCGGCCGGATTTCGCCACCGAGTCCCACTTCGCCGACGAATACCGCATCGGTGGCCAGGGCGCGATCGTACACGCTGGACGCGAGTGCGGCCGCGACGGCAAGATCACCCGCAGGTTCCTGAAGACGCACGCCGCCCACCACGTTGAGGAACACGTCGAGCTGGGCGAAGGAGAGACCGGCGCGCTTGTCGAGCACGGCGAGCAGCAGCGCAAGGCGTCGTCCGTCGTAACCGGTGGCGACACGTTGCGGCGTGCCGAACCCCGCCTTGGCGGCCAGGGCCTGGATCTCGATGAGGATGGGCCGGGTGCCTTCGAGGAGCGCCGTGACCGCGCTGCCCGAGGCATGCATGGAGCGATCGCCCAGGAAGAGCTCGGACGGGTTGGCAACCGGGATGAGGCCGTCCTGCGCCATGCGGAATACGCCGATTTCATCCACGCTGCCGAAGCGGTTCTTGGTGGCGCGCAGCACGCGGTGATCGACGGAGTTTTCGCCCTCGAAATACAGCACTGTGTCCACGATGTGCTCGAGCGTCTTGGGCCCCGCGATGCCGCCCCCCTTCGTCACATGGCCCACGACGAACACCGCAGTGCCGCTCTCCTTGGCGAACCGCATGAGGCGCGCAGCGCACTCGCGCACCTGCCCCACGTTGCCGGGCGCGCCTTCCAGATCGTTGGTGAACACAGTCTGGATGGAATCCACCACGAGCACCGCGGGGGACATGGCGGCCGCCGTGGTGAGCACCGTCTCCAGGTTGGTTTCGCTCAGCAGGCTGACGTCGCCCGCGTCTTCCGCGAGACGGTCCGCGCGCAGCTTGATCTGGAGCGCGCTTTCCTCGCCCGAGGCGTAGAGCGTGGCGTGGCCGGCATTCTGGAGCCGAGCGGCGACCTGGAGCAGCAGCGTGGACTGGCCGATGCCGGGCTCGCCGCCGATGAGGATCATGGACCCGGGAACGATGCCGCCACCGAGCACGAAGTCGAATTCGTTGATGCCGGTATTCCAGCGGCGCGATTCGGATCCGCTCACCTCTCGCAGGCGCGGCGTCAGCGCCACGCTGCCACCCTCGGCCAGCGTGCGAGCGCCCCCCGCGCGACGACTGGCGCCGCCGGTGGGCGCGCTTTTCGACGCCATCTCCTCGACGAGCGAGTTCCACGCGCCACACACGTCGCAGCGGCCCGCCCACTTGGGATGGTCGGCGCCGCATTCCGTGCAGCGGTAGATGGACTTCACGCGAGCAGGCATGGCGCAAATTTAACGGCCGGCCCCGTGACGCGCCGTACCAAACCAATGCGCCGTGATCCTCCGCCTACGCGTACTTCTGCGCCTGCCCTCCAGGCCCGATGCGTCCCGCTTCCGTGCCACCGCCGGTTGGCGCGGGCGCACGGTGCGAGAAGTTCTCGAAGCGCGTGTAGCTCTTCTGGAAGAACAGGTTGACGAATCCGATCGGCCCGTTGCGCTGCTTGCCGATGATGATCTCCGCCTTGCCCTCGAGCGAGTTGCCGTCCTTGTCCGCCACGCCTTCGTACACTTCCGGGCGGTAGATGAACATGATGAGGTCGGCGTCCTGCTCGATGGCGCCCGACTCGCGGAGATCCGAGAGCTGCGGGCGCTTGCTGTCGCCGGCGCGCTGCTCTGGTGCGCGCGACAGCTGCGACAGCGCGAGCACCGGGACCATGAGCTCCTTGGCCAGCGCCTTGAGGCCGCGCGAGATCTGCGACACTTCCTGCTGGCGACTCTCGGAATTGGCGGGGCCCTGCATGAGCTGGAGGTAGTCCACCACGATCATGTCGAGCCCCTGCTCCGCCTTGAGGCGCCGTGCCTTGGACCGCATCTCGAGCAGCGTGATGCCGGCGGTATCGTCGATCCAGATGGGGGCATGCGTGAGGATACCGGCGGCGCGGGCGAGCCGCGGAAAGTCGTCGTCGCGCAACATGCCCTTTCGCAGCTTCTGCGCATCGATGCGCGCCTCTGACGTGAGCATGCGCTGCACGAGCGACTCCTTGCTCATTTCCAGCGAGAAGAACGCTACTTTCTTCTGCTTCTCGATGGCGGCGTGCTGCGCCATGTTGAGCACGAAGGCCGTCTTTCCCATGGACGGACGCGCCGCGATGATGATCAGGTCCGATGGCTGGAACCCGGACGTCAGGTCATCGAGGTCGGCGAAGCCGCTGGAGACACCCGTGATGGACTCGCCGCTCGCGGTAATCCGCTCGATGCGCTCCATCGTGGGCCAGAGGAGCTCCTTGATACGCGAGAACCCTTCGTTCGTGCGCTGCTGGGCCACCTGAAAAATCTTCTGCTCCGCGAGGTCGAGCAGCTCGTCGGCCGTGTGGCCGCCGCTGAATGCCTCGCTCACGATCTCGGTGGACACCTCGATCAGGCGCCGCAGCAACGCCTTCTCCTTCACGATCTTCGCGTGGTACTCCACGTTGGCCGCCGTGGGCACCGCGTCGACGAGGAAGCCGATGTAGTCCTTGCCCCCAGCGCTCTCCAGTTCGCCCTTGCGCGACAGTTCATCGGCGAGCGTGAGCGGATCCACCACGCTGCCACGCTCGGTAATCGACATCATCGCCCGGAACAGGCGACGGTGCCGCTCGGCATAGAACATGGAATCGTCCACGACCTCGACCGCGCGCATCACTGCGTCCTGGTCGATGAGCATCGCGGCGATCACGGCCTGCTCGGCGTCCTCGCTGTAGGGCGGACGCCGGTCCCGATAGGGATCACGCCCTTGGGGCGATGGGGCGATCGAGTATTCGTCGGGCAAGCTGGACGTCTTCCCAGGTAGGGCGTTTCCATGCCGAATTCCGAAGCAGCGCGGCGGGATGGTAGGTCACGATGAGCGGAACACCATGATAGCGATGGATCTGGCCCCGCAGCTTTCCAATGGTCGTCTTCGTTTCGAGCAGCGTCTGCGCCGCAAATGTGCCGAGCGCAAGGATGACCTTCGGACGCACCAGCTCGATCTGGCGAAGCAGGTACGGCGAGCAGGCGGCGACCTCCTCCGGCATGGGATTCCGGTTCCCCGGAGGCCGATGCTTGAGGACGTTCACAATGAACACATCGTCACGAGACAGGTTGATCGCGCCGAGGATCTTGGTCAACAGCTGGCCAGCCTGACCCACGAACGGAACCCCCTGCTCGTCCTCGTTCGCGCCTGGCGCCTCCCCGACGATCATGAAGTCCGCATCGGGATTGCCGGTGCCAGGCACCGGGTTCTTCGCCGTGGCATACAGGGGACAGCGGGTGCATCCTGCCACCATTTCCGCTATTGCCGCGAGTGAGGGAAGCGCGAAGATCGGCTCGTCATTGGGCGCCCGTCCAGCACCGCTCACGACGATACCGATCGGGATATCCTCGAGGGGTGAGTCGGGGGCCGTCGTCCCCGGGGGCAGGAACGGCGCCGAGGCAGCCGCGCGCGGCAAGTCCTGTGTCACGGGCTGCGACCGCGGAGTCGGTGCTGCTTCCACAGGGTCCGTCACGGCCGGCGTGCCAATCGATGGCCGTCCCTCGGGCGCTCCACCTGCGTCTCGCACCGCGGGGCGCCAGCGGGGGGTGGCGGGCGGCGTGTCGACAACGACGCCACCCGCCCGCTGGGGCCGGGCCATGGCGC
>JACMOE010000401.1 GCA_014378185.1 Gemmatimonadaceae bacterium
CCCGACGTTGGGGGAGTGGCCGCGCGGGGTGCGCTACGCTGGTTGAGCAATTGTCGTCCTGAGTGCAGCGAAGGCCCTGCTTGTTTCACCGCATGGTGACAAGCAGGTCCTTCGCTGCGCTCAGGACGACAGGGTCCGCTAGTCAGCGCGCGGCGCGCTCGCCTGCGTGCTGCTGAGGGCGGAGTGCGCCATCCCCGTGAGGGGCGCGACGATAGCCCGTCTCACGTCGTTTGCGACGCTTTCGATGCGGTGCTCGATGGCGCCGTGGAAGCCCTGTACCACCTGCGACACCAGGTCATCCAGCACGCTGCCGAGGCGTCCGCTGGCGCCCCTGGTGGCCGTGACGGTGGCGGCCGCGGCCTTGATGTCCGCGCGCGAACCGCTCAGCATCACGCCGGCGGCGATGGCGAGTGCCAGCGCGGGCCACGGGTTGTCCTTCACGATCTGCGCAACATTCATCTTCTTCTCGAGTTCCTGCAGCGTATCCGACATGCGTGCATGCGTGAGCTGGATATCGCGCCTTACGTCAGCCGTTGTTTCAGCCATTCCTTGTCCTCCTTGAGCGTCGCAACCGTTTCGTGCGGCGCGAGCGCGGACGGTGAGAGCGCGTGTCGCCCTCGCAGTGCGAGCCATGCGGCAATGCCGCCGGCGATGAGTGCGACGATGAGCGCCGCGAGCCAGTACAGGTCGCGAGGCAGCCACTGGTCGCCGACGAGCAGGATCACGCCCGTGATGCCGGCCAGCATTCCCAGCAACAGCAGCACTCCGCCCAGCGCGACGAACGCCGTGCCGCGCCCAGCGGCACTCACCGCCGTGCCGATCTCGAGCCGCGCCAGACGCGCCTCACCGCGTACGAGGTCGGCACTTCCCTCCGCGAGTGCGCGGAGCAAGGTGCCGAGTCCGCGACGGGGATCGGTGGTGGAGTCGAGCGCCATGGTACAGGCCTAGCGGCGCAGTGCCTTGCCCAGCAGGTAGCCGACGCCGACGGCTACCGCCAGCGAACGACCCGGATGTTCCTTTACCTGCCGCTCGATACCAGACTTGAGACCGTCGAGGTCGGCATCGCGCAGCCAGTCGGCCGCTCCCTGCATGCCGCCCGCCAGCTGGTTCGACGTCTGGACCAGGCGATTGTCGTCCGTGATGACGCCCGTGCTGCCACCCGCCACGTTACCGCCCGCGAGATGGCCGCTGCCAGACGCCTGCTGACGGAGCCGCTCGGCGCCGGATTCCAGCGCGTCGGCGATGGTCGTCTTGAGGTTGCCCGCCTTGTCGCGGACGGTGGAGCCGACCTCGGCAAGCTTGTCGCTGGCGGCGCTCGCCGCGCTCTTGGCGCGGTCAGCCATGCCCTGCGCATCGGTTCCAGCGTCCCGCGAGAAGCCGGTATCGGATGGGCCCGAAGCCGATGGGCTGCTGGCGGCGCCGGAATTCTGGTTGCCGAAAGTGTCGTTCGCGCTGCTCTCCATTGCCATCTCCGGGGATAAGTCGTGGACACCGTAGAAGTGCAGAGCGCGTGCCGGAAATGCGGGACGGGCGGGGAAGGTCCGGCGGCTTGGCCGCCGGCGCCCGTCAGGTCAGCAATACTGCTCGAACGCGCCGACCAGGTCCTTCGAGATCTCGTCCGCGGACCGGCCCTCGATCTGGTACCGTTCCAGCATGAACGCCAGCTTGCCGTCCTTCAACAGGGCGATGGAGGGCGAACTGGGCGCGTACCCGGTGAGATACGTACGCGCCTGCGCCGTGGCCTCGATGTCCTGACCCGCGAACACCGTGGTAAGCTGGTCCGGCTTGACCGCGTTCGCGAGGGCGGAGGCCACGGCGGGGCGCGCATTGCGCGCGGCACAGCCACACATGGAATTCACCACCAGGAGCGTGGTGCCGGTGGCAGCCTTGAGCTTCGCGTCCACGTCCTGCGCGGTACGGAGTTCCTCGACGCCAAGTCGCGTCAGCTCCTGGCGCATGGGGGTGATGAATCTCTCGTCGTACATCGTTTCAGCCTCTGTTGAAAAGCATGATGGTGCCTGGTGCCGACTTTACTCGCGCACGAGCGCCAGGATGGCGGCCTGCGGAACGACGAGGAACCGTTCGTTCTCGAACGTGATCTCGACGGATGCCTTGCGAAAGAACAGCGCGTAATCGCCGCGCCTGGCCTGCATGGGGACGAACCGGGTCTCACGCACCGGCTCCTTCCACGGTTCCTCGCCGGCGGCGGCATCGAGGCTCGGCATGGGTTGCCCGGGTCCGGTAGCCATGATGGTTCCACCCTGGACTGCCTGACTGTCGAGTGCCGTGGATGGCAGGTAGAGGCCCACCTTGGTACGCTCCTCACCTTCTTCCACCTTCACCAGGACGCGGTCGCCGACCACGATGAGCTCTTTATCGTTGCGGATCATGTGTGAAATATATCCCCCGCGTGTAAAAAGGTGCCCGCGCGCCCGTGCCTCCGAAGCCGTTTTGCGAGCATGCGCCCTATATTAGGTGACGCTTCACAACCCTGCGTCATTCCCAACGCCGCCGCCGTTCCTGCACCGGGCACGGCCGCCTGCCCCGCCCTGCCTTGATGAAAGAACAGCTCCTTGCGCGGATCACCGACCGCACGGCCACCGTCGGGGGTCGCTCGCTGGCGCTCGCTAGACGGGGGACAGGCCGCTCGCTCACGCTCGCTGGACGGCAGACTGAAAACCAGCAAAACTGACGACAGACAACGGAACACCGCCTCGTAAGGCCTGTACAGTTCTGCGCGCGAACTGCCGGGAACAGGCCGGACGAAACACCGCCGCACTATTTCAACGGCGAAAGGTCGGGATCGAGTGGATCGGCGTCAACATCCCGCGCCATGCCACTGCGGCGTACCAGGATGATTGCGGC
>JACMOE010000402.1 GCA_014378185.1 Gemmatimonadaceae bacterium
ACTGCGCGTACAAACGATCGAAGTGAGCACCCGGCTCCGCGTAGTATTCGTCTGGTGAGACGTCGAGCACCAGTGGCACAGCGCCCACGCGCAGATGTCCACCATCACGCGCACGGCGCAGCTCTCGGAATACCTGTGCCGCCGGCTTCTCGCTCCTGTCGGCGCGGACGATACCGAATGAGCGTTCGCGGACGGCCGTGGCCAGGGGTGTTCGATGGTACAGCTCCGGCACGTAGTCCGCGTAGCACCACGCATACGCCCCAAGGGCCCCGGTGCGGACGAGGCGCTCGAGGACCGCTGAGTAATACGCCGCGCCGTCTTCCTCCGACGCGAGATACTGAGGGCGCGGTGCCCCGAGAAAGTCATCGATGAACGTCAGGCCTGCTGCTCCCCTGGGCGCGGTACACAGGCCGAACTCCTGCATCAGCGTGGGCCGGCCCCGTCCAGACAGAGCCGAGGTCAGCGCGCAAGCGAACGGCACCAGCTCGGGATCCAGGAACCCACGCGCACAGGCGCTGTAGAGTGGATAGGCGTGCATCACGTCTTCATCCAGGATGGCGCCGAGATCATCCACGCGCATGTTGTTGGTGGTGGTGAGCGAGGGGAGGTGCGCCCCGATCCTCACGGGTACATCCGGCGCACCACGCCGCAACGCCGAGGCCATGCGTGCTACCCATGCGCGCGCATCGGCACGACGACACGGCTGCTTCGCATCGTCGATCTCGTTGGCAATGTCGAAGGCGCGAATCGAGCGGTCGCCAGCGAGCGCGCGCGCGCACGTGGACAGCAGCAGTTCCTGGCCGCGAAGCAGATCCGGATCGGCGTAGAGATCGCCCGGCGTGTGCGCCGCATCCAGCATCCACGCGGGCCACCAGATGTGGCCACTCATGTTGATCACCAGCAGCGTGGGCACGATGCGCAAGCGCGCCTCGGCGGCAATTCGCACCACCTGCACCAGGCGATTCACCATCGCCGCGTCCACGCGTCCGACTTGCGGAAGAAAGTCCTGCGTGAGCGCAAAAAGGCGCACCGTGTCGAACCCCATGTCCGCGATGTGCATCATCTCGTCGCGCACTTCCACGAGATCCAGCTGCTGCCACATGTACATGGCCCGGCGACTCGGCCAGTAGTTGATGCCGAGCTCGAAGGCGACACCCGTCATGCAAGTCCGGCGATGATGGTGTCGAGTGACAGGTCCGCGACGGCCGTGACGCCGTCCGCCGCGCCGTAGTACACCCGAACGCGGTCACCCTCCACCAGCAGGCCGCACGTGAACACGACGCCGTCGAAGAAGCCGTGACGCTCGTACGGCGCTTCGGGCGCGAGCACCGGCTCGCGCGACCGACCGATGACCCTGGACGGATCATCGGCATCCAGCAGCAATGCGCCAAGGGCGTACTGGAGTGGCGTGGAGCGAACACCGTGGTAGATGGCGAGCCACGCGTCTCGTCCACCAACGCGGACACGGAAGGGAACGGCGCCACCGCCAACCTTCCCGTCGTCCCACATACCCGCCCTCGCGCCGGCGACGTAGCGATGATCGCCCCACGCCATGAGATCGGGAGAGGACGCACTCCAGACTGCGTGTTCGCCGATGCCCTCCGGCATGGGCCGGTGCAGCGCGAAATACCGGCCGTTCACCCGTTCGGGGAACAGCGTCACGTCCCGATTGGGCGGAGCGAAAATCACCCCGTGTCTCTCGAACGTGACGAAATCACGGGTTGACGCCAGCGCAGTGGCGATGCCGCGGGGGGAAACGGCCGAATAGTTGATCCAGTAGGTCCCATCCAACAGGGTGATGCGCGGATCCTCGATGCCAAAGCTCTCGAGCGCCGTGGCCGCCGACATCGCCGGTGCGTCGCCGATGTCGAAATGGATTCCGTCGCGCGATCGCCCTACCCGGAAGTGCGAGATGGAGGTGAGCCACGTGCGCCCCCCGGAGACGATCACCCGCGGATCGGATGTATCCAGCGCCATTGCATCCCGAGCCCACCGTTTCACGGCGATGTCACCCGTTTCCACATCGAACCAGGGCGCCAATACTTCGCGATCGTCGCGCGGTACCGGAGCCTCGGCGACGCGCAACAGCAGGAGGGTTTCGTCACCGTGCCTGATGCAACCGGGATTGAAGACGCCGATCACGACGTGGCCGGCCCGTGACGGCCGCAACATCGCTGGCGTGATGATCGGATTCTCGGCGGATCGTCGAATCGTCATGCTTCAGTGGCAGACCGCGTTGAAGTCGAACCGCTCGCGCGCGCACGGCGCCGGACGCGACGCATGCTCCCTTATATACGCCGCGGTGCGAGATGGCGCGAGCAGCATTGCCCGTGTTGCTGCCGGGCGGTAGAATCCATGAAACGGGAGGGAAGTTGATGGAGCCGATGTACCTGACGGACGTCGAGACGCACAACGGCACGGGACCGCGCGCCGATGCCATCGAACAGATGCGCGCGGCCGGCGTGCCGGTGCCGCAGATCATGCACCTCTTTGCCTTCAAGCCCGACCGGACGGATCACCTGGCGGCGTTCACCCAGGGCGTCATGCGTGGGCCGTCACCGCTGCCGCCGGGCCAGCGTGAGCTGATCGCCGCACTCACATCCAAGCTGAACCAATGCCTCTTCTGAATCGGTTCGCACGCCGCGGTCGCGGCTGAGTTGCTGGGTGATCGCGATCTGGTCCAGGCCGTCCTGCGCGACCTGGACAGTGCGTCCGTGTCCGAGAAGGATCGGGCCCTGTATGTTTTCGTGAAGAAGATGGTGCACGATTCCCTGTCCATCGGCGAGGCGGATGTGGCAGTGGCGCACGCAGCTGGCTGGACGGATGAGGCGCTCTACGATGCCATCTCCGTGGTGGCACTGTTCCAGTTCTACAATGCGTGGATCGATGCCACGGGGGTGCACGACATGTCCGCGCTGGGGTACGAGATGTCGGGCCGGCGCCTTGCCACCACGGGCTACGTGATGAAAAAGCACTCGGCGGGCTAACGGCGCCCATCTCGCCGCCGCAGCCAGGCGCACGAGCCGGCTCAGTAGCGGGATGTACTCGGCTGGAAGGTGCGCCAACTATGCCAGAACTCCTGGCTGGCATTCACCGGCTCCAGTCGCCCATCCACTCCTGCTCCTGACAGCGCATATGCATGGGCGCCGCCTACCAGCGAGTCACCGCGCAGCGCGAACCGCGTGATCGTGTCTGGGCGCCGGAACGCGAAGAAGCTCATGCTGTCGGCCGCGAGGACCAGAAGCACCGGCTGGCCGGCGACTGTGTCGTTCACGACGTGCTCGCGGCGCAGCCGGTTCCAATCGTATGCCCTGCTGTGATTGCCAACCGTGATGCCGACAACCCACGACTTGTCGCGCCATGAGCCCGAATCGGTGCCCGTGAGCTTTTTGCGGCTGAATCCCCGCTCGAACGCGTAGTCCTTGGCGTACTCCTCCGCAAACGCGGGGTCGCCTTGCATGATGAGGGTGTTGGGACGCAGCGCGAGCCATTGCTTCAGCGTCAGTTGTACGCTCGGCAGCTCGGGAAGCCGCGTTCCCTTCAGCTGACCGGTGATGGCCTCGCCATTGGCCTGGCGCCACCAGCTCCCGGTTGCCTGGTCTTCGAGCATCGCATTGAAGTGATCCATGCCGACGAGTCGAAACGTCGCGGGGCGGCCCGCGATGACGGGCGCGAACACGCGACCCGTGCGGCACACCGTGCAGTAGCTCACCAATACCGGATCTCCACCGACACGATCGACGACCTGGTGGTGGTAGCCGATGAACTGCAGCGGATACGCCCGGGCTTCGCCCTTGATGCTGACACCCACGACCAGCCGATTCAGCGCCACCTTGTTGCGCGACGCCGGCTGCATGTCCACCACGCCAGGTTGGCGGAACATGTGGTCGGCCGCCATGCGGAAGTTGACTGCGTAGGTGATCGTTGCCGTCGCCGCGATGGCGGCGGGCGCTATCCACCTGCGCCATCCTCGCGCACGCCACGCACCGGCCACGCCGACCAGCACCAGTGCACCGAAGATCACGCGGAGCGGCCAGCGCCAACCGTACAGCGCGTAAGCCGCGTCGATGCTGGGCATCTGTTGACTGCCAGGCATGGGCATGATGAAGTAGACGTTGGCGATCTCGGTGAGCACCAGGCCCAGGATACCGAGACCGAACGCCGGCGTGAGCGATGCGGCGACGCGGTCGCGCTTCATGTATCCTCCGCCATTACGGTCGCACGGGGGCAGGAGTGTTGCGCACGCGCCCCTGCGCCGCCATCGCCTGCGCAACACCATTCGTCCATCCAAATCCATCCTGCGTGGGATACTCTCCGCCCCCCGCACGCTTGTTCAGGTCAGCGACATCATACTTCTCGGTCATCTTGCCAGTCACTCGGTACGTGCGGCGTTCGAGCGCCAGCCAGCGCGCCCGTGCGTCATCGGCAATGTCCGCTCGGCCGTAGGCCCGCACCGCTTGCGCACCAAGCCATTGCAGCGGCGGCCAGCCATTGGGCGCATCCCACTGCTGGCCGGACGCAAGTTGCGTCGTCACGAATCCACCCGGCTTCAGGAAGTCGCGCCCGAGTCGCACCGCGACGGCGCGCCCCTGCTCCGCTGTCGCGAGGCCAAAGTACAGCGGTGCAGCCGCAGCCATTGTCGGCCGGTCCGTGACGCGCGCACCGCTCCGCCATCGAACGTCGAAGAAGAAACCCTCGGTCGGATCGTAGGCGGCGGCGAGCAGTGCCGTCCGACGCGAGTCGGCATCGGCCGCAAACCGCGCGGCGACCACCGCGTCTCCTGGTTGGCCACGCACCAGCCTGAGCGCGGCGATCGTCCGTTCAGCGTGATACAGCAGGCTGTTGAGGTCGACCGGAATGAGGTCCGTAGTCTCGAGCGTGCGCAGGTCGGATGGATCGCGCATCCAGCGGCTCGAGAAATCCCAGCCGCTCTCCGCGGACGCGCGAATGTTTCGGTATAACGCCTCCCGCTGCTCCGCCGGCACGCGCTGCACCAGTTCAAAGTCTTCGCGGTAGGACTCGGGCCGTGGCTCCGGCTTGTCGTCCCAATAGCGATTGAGGAGCGACCCGTCGCGCAGCCGCACCACCCGTCGAGCAGCGGTACCGCGCGCCACGGAGTCCGCGCCCGCCATCCAGAAGGCATGCTCCAGCTCCATCGCCTCGAGATACCGGGTCGCCTGCATGCTGTCAGTGGCCGACGCATACAGTCCCACCATCGCGGCGAAGTACGGCGGCTGGCTCCGACTGAGGTAGTACGTCCGGTTCCCATTCGGGATGTGTCCGACCGTGCGAATGAGGTAGGCAAAGTTGTCCAGCATGTTCTTCACGAGGTCGGTGCGACCGTCCTGAATGAGGCCGAGCATCGTGAAGTACGAATCCCAGTAGTACACTTCGCGAAAGCGCCCTCCGGGCACGACATAGGGTCCGGGCAGCGGAATGAGCGACGACCGCGGGTCCACCATGTCGGCAGGTCGAGTGAGTAGCGGCCAGAGCGCCGTGATGTGCTCTTCCATGGACTGTGCGGTATCGGAGCGCGTGCCTTCGGCGATCGCGCGCGGGGCGTCGAAATTGTCCTTCACGAACGACCCAAGCTCGAATCCCGTCACGAACCTGGCGGCCAGATAGCGGGCCGCGACCTCTGCGGGCGCCGAACGTGGCCTCGCGTCAACCAGCGTCTTGGAATCAGGAAAGATGCGCGCGATCTGGATGTCGTGAAACAAGGGGCCCAGGTCGTGCGCGGGATCATAGAGTGCCGTGGCGGCGCCCGGCTGGGGCGCCCGTACCGGCGTACTGCATGCGAGCAGGAGTGCCGGGAGCAGGCCGACCACCCTCGGCAAAATTGCCCAATGGCGACGGATTGCCGAGCGCATCAGGGTGGACGGAGAAATCGCCTTCATCGTGCAGGATCGGTTGACTGTTGTCGGGAGGACAGGGGGCCCTGCCCTCGCACGAACGTTCCCGCCACCGCCGCGCACAGCATGAGTGCACCGGCCAGGCGAATCACGTTGCCCGGTTCACCGTTGAGCCACGACTGGTAGAACAGTGGCAAGGTGAAGATCTCGATCATCATCGGGATCACGATGAACATATTGAAGATTCCCATGTAGACGCCCACGCGTTGCGGCGGAA
>JACMOE010000403.1 GCA_014378185.1 Gemmatimonadaceae bacterium
CCACTGGATGTCTCCACCGCGATCACGCCGACGGTATCGGAGCCCTGCACGGAAGGCACCGCCAGCGCCGCGCCCGCGCGAGCGGGCCGCTGCTCGGTAGCCACTCGCTCGGCGAGCATGCGCAGCGTCGCGGGGGTGTACATCTCGTCGACTTCCGCCCCGCCGCGCCTCAGGATCCGTGGCCACGGAACGCCACCCTCACCCATGGTGAATACCACCACGGTGTCCACCCCGAGCACGGATTCGACCTGTACCGCAAGCGATCGCAGGATCGTGGCTTCATCGAGTGACCGCGCCAGCAGCAACCCCACCTCGTGCAGGCTCTGCAGCCGTCGTGCGCGGCGCTCCGACAGGGCCATCAGCGATGCCGTCTCGAGCATCGTGGCCACCTGCTGCGCGAACAGTTCCACCGTCCGGATGCGCGTGAGCGTCGGGCGGCGGCGATCGGATGGCTCGTCGAGCACAAGGGTGGCGATGAGCGTGCCCGACACGTTCCGCAGTGGAACCAACAGCGTGTCGCGAGGCGACCACTCCGGGTCATTGCCCAGCTCGAGCGTGCTCGCGATGCCTCCGCCCAACTCGGCGATGACCCAGGGATCACGCCCGTCGAGGTAGAACGAGTGGCTCACGCGGAATCGCTCCATCGACGCGAGGCGTCGCTTCCAGGTCTCGCCCGGCAGCGCCGAGTCCCGGAGCAGCGCGTCCTCGTCTGCAGTGAATCCGGCAGACACCACGGCGGTCGCATTGAAGTCGGCGTCGCGCAGGGTGATGGCCACCCGCCCGAATCCCACGCGCCGAATCGCCTCCATGAACACCCGCAGCCGCGCATCCATTGTCGGCGCGCGCTCCACGTCGCCAAGGGCCTCGTGCAGCAGCAGCAGGTGATCGCGCTCCTGCTGCAGGCGATGCACCGCTTCCAGCGGCAGGTCACCCGCACTCGCCACGGTGAGGCTTCCACCATCCTTTGGCACGTTCGCGGCGCCCGGGAGCTGGTCTCGATTCATCGACCCTGTCTGCGCGCGGGAACGAGCAGGCGTGCGGCGAGGGGTTGGACGGTGACCTCCGCAGGTGTGACCCCGAGCAACTCGCCGTCAGCCTGCAGCGGCAGCACAGGATCGGTCTCGATCCGGAAGTGCGTGCTCTGTCTGTACAATAGTGCCCGGTCGGGCCGAAAGTCCCGCCGGGTCACGCGCCACATGATGCGCACTGCATCCCCCAGGTGCGCAGGCGAGAAGATGCAGCAGTCGAGCAGGCCGTCGTCCACCAGGATGCCCGGTCCGAACGAGATGCGATCCTCCAGGATGGCCCCGAAGTTGGCGAACAGCACGGCTGCCGCCCGCCGTTCGATGATTTCTCCGTCCACCTCGATCCGGACGAGAAAGAAGCGGCGCAGGAGCACGGCCCGTAACGCGGCCCGGGTCGCGATGATCGTGTACGCCAGCACGCCCAGGCGCCGCTTCATCCACGCTGGCGTTTCGGCCACCATCGATGCGTCGATGCCCACCCCAGCCGCCACGGCGAAGCGATGCCCCAGCACGGCACCGAGATCGATCTGCCGCACGTCTCCGCGCGCGAGTGCACGCACGGCCTTCGGCACGTTGCGCGGTATGCCCAGGGCGCGCGCGAGCAGGTTGCCCGTGCCGCCCGGCAAAACGCCGATGGCAATGCCGGAACCCGCCAGGGCACCGGCCACTTCCATGGCGGTGCCGTCACCACCCAGCGTGAAGACCAGGTCGTAGCGCCGTCCATGCTCGGCGGCGATCTCTCCGGCGTGACCCGAGCGCTCCGTCTGCATGACATCGCAGGCCATTCCCGTGCCGACGATCGCAAGCCGCGCCGACTCGACGAGGCGGCCTCCACGCCGCGACGCGGGATTCGCGATGAGCAGTGCCTGCCTCAGAACGCCCACGACCGAAAGAGCGACAGGCCCCACTGCTGTGGTGTGGCGACGAATCCCCGCACATGATCAGCTCCGCAGCGCAACGCGCTCGCAGCCGGCTCGCGACCAGCACGCAGCGCGAGACGATCCGGCGCGACGAGCGGAAAGCGATACTCGAGCTTGCCCTCGATGGCATTGACGAATCCGTTCAGGCCCTGCTGCGCCGTGTCCTCGCTGCCTCGCAGCTGGCACAGGCCCGTGCTGAAACTGAGGAAGAGCCGATCCTTGATCTGCTTCTCCCCGCCCAGCCGCGTGCTGTAGAGAAAGCTGCGGAGGGGACTCGACGCCGTGCCATCGGCCACGCTGAGGGGATCGATCGCCGCCCCGGATTGAATCTGGATGAGGTCCACGAATCCGCCGAGCTGGTCCCGCAAGGCGCGGCTCACCGTCGCATTCACCGTGGGGAGGAGAAACTCCACGGCACGCTGCGACGCCGCCACATCGAGTCCGCCCTGCTCGAAGGCGGGACGCCCGGTCACGAGGTAGCTCACCAGGTCCGACGGGGACAGGTAGGCGTCCGTACTCGAGAGCTCGAGCGCCGGCTGCGGATAGAAGTTGCCGTGAATACGCGCCGAGATTCCGATGTCGGCTCGACTGCCCTGCTTCACGTTGTAGAGCGCCGTCACGTCGATATCCGGGTTGAAGTCCGGCGTGCCGAAAAACGTGATGCGTCCCGACTGCACCTGGAACTCCCGCTGCACGGCCGTGAGATCGAGCGTGTAGGTGCCCCGGTCTGCGCTGAGTGAGCCGCTGAGCGCGAGCTTGTACCGCGCCGAATCACCGCGGACACCCCGAGCCAGGCTCGATCGCGTACTCTCCCGGTCGTCGCGCGTGCGCGTGACGTTCAGCGAGCCGCCCAGCTTGATGCTCGCTTCGCGCGATCGGAGCCAGACGTCGTCGCCAAGGCGCACCGAGACGCCGTCCAGCCGGAGGTGCTCCACGAGCGCAGCGGGCGGCTGTGGCATCAGCGACCGATTGCGCACGTCCGAGGTATCGAACAGCTGCGCAAAATCCTCCGTCGTGAGGTCGACGACCTGCTTGCGGATGAGTTCGGGGATGTAGATGGTGCCATGCGACACGCTCACGGCACCGGACAGCGTGGCCGCGTCGGGCGTGCCGGACATCGTCAACCCGGCTGGTCCCGTCGAGATGTCGAGGCGCGCCAGGCCGCGCTTGTCGATGGCACGCAAGCCGCGCGCGTCGAGGCGCACGTCGAGGCGCGGATTCTTCGTGTCGCGATATACAAGGGACCCCTGCAGCGTCGCATCACCCTTGCTCGCCGGCGTAGTGAGGTGCAGCCCGCTGATGAAGAGAGAATCGTGCACCGCGTCCACGCCGATAGTGCCGTCGATCTGCGCGAAACGAATGCCTGCCTCCGGAATCTCGATGCCGCCATCGCGCACGTTCAGCGTGCCGCCCACGTGCGGATGCTCGGGCCGGCCACTGAGCGAAAGATCGACCGCAAGGCGTCCAGTGGTGTGCTGCAGCCTTGGGGACAACGCCTCGATCAGCGCGAGATCCATGCTGTCTGCGTGCACGCGGCCCCGCAGCGAATCCTCCGTGGCGTGCGCCGAGAAGAGTGTCAGCGCGACAGGATAGCTCAACGTGGCGTCCAGGACGGAACGACCATCGCGCAGCATCCTGGCCGCGAGGCCAAGCCTGTTCGCCTCGTAGACGCCGTCGAGGGCCACCCGCTGGGTGGCGAAGCCACCGTACTTCAGGTCGCTCGCTGCCGAGGAAAGGGTCATCGTGGGCTCGTCGCGAGTACCGGCCACGTTCATGTCCACCTGCAGATGACCCTGCAGGTCCGATGGCAGCCGCGCGAGAAGACCCACGTCGCGCAACGGCAGCGAGTCGGCGCGCAGTCGCAGGCGGACCGCGGCGTGCGCCGGTGCATCCACGAAGCCGGTGATGCGCGCCCCGGCGCCATTGGTGAATAGCAGCGTGTCGAGCGTGAGGGTCTCGGCGGTCTGCACGAAGCGCGACGGCCGCCCCAAGGTCCAGCGTGAAGTGCCGATCGACGCATTCACGGTGTCGAACCGCACGGCGATCGTATCGTGCGACGACACCCATTCCCCCGCCGCTCGCACTTGCCCGCCATTCCTTGCCAGCCCCCCACCCGCGAACAACGCGTGCCCGGCATCGAGGACACGGGTAGAAATGACGGCCGTGTCGATCGCCACCCCGCCAACGACCAGGGTATCAGCGCGTGCGTCCATCGCGCCGGTCACGTGACCAGGGGTGGAGCGCAGCGCGAGCGAGCCCGTCGCGGTCCGCGCGCGATCTTCCCGCACACGCAGGTTGCTGCCGCTGAACGCGGCCTTCACGTCCAGCGAGTCCAGCCAGCCGCGCACCATTCCGCGCACCGTGAACGAGCCGGCGAGCGTGTCGGCGCCCAACGATTGCAGCAGGGGATCTCGTGCGCGCCCGAGATAGCGCCGCAACCCGCCCAGGGAGTCGGCGTCGAGTGCGATGGCGAGCGAATCCGCACCGGCGGACCGAGTGAGGCCGAGGGTGCCACGCGCGCGCAGCACCCCGACCGGTGCGTCCAAGCGCAGCGTGTCCACCAGCACCACCCCCCGTTCGAAGCGGGCACCCGCGATGGCGCGCGTGATGCCCATCCCGTCCACATCGGAGGCGTTCAATCGCAGCGCGAGCGACCCCACGAGATTGGCGAGGGAGTCGCCCGTGAGATTCACGTCGTAAGTGCCTGCCAGTTGCGACCGCGGCGTCGTCCGCCCCATCAGCATCACGGCATTGAAGCGATCGAAGGCACCAGACCCCTTCGCCCCGTACCCACCCGAGGAATCCGCGTCCACCTTGCCTGCATACGTGACATGTCCAGCCGGTCCGGTGAGATCGGCCTCGACAGCCAGGTCGGGTGCGATTCCGCTCACACGGATCGGTCCGTCGAACACGCCGCGCAACGGCAGCATTGGGTACGAGCGCGCGACCGTGGTGAGCGAGAGCGGCGATGCCTGGAGCGCCAAGTCGTAGCGCATGTACTGCATGCCGTAGGTGATGCGGCCACTGCCCGTCGCGTGCGTGGGCTCCGCCGGTCCGTCCGTGTGCGTAAGGTCTGCGTTCGACACGCGGACGTCGAGCCATGACGAATCCAGCACGGCGCTGCCACTCACGATGCCGGTCATGCGAGGGAACGCCGGATAGATGGCGACCAGCGTGCGCAAGTCGAACCCGCTGGTCCGCGCCGAAAACTTGTGGAATGCCGTGTAGGCCGGGAACAGGATGTCCAGCTCACCCTTGCCCTGGATGTGCGAGACCGCGCCCGGCACGTGCGCATCACGAAAGGTCAGGTCCGACGCATCCACGTAGAAGTGGGTGAGCAAACCCCCTCGCGCGCTGACGGTGCCGGTAAGTGTTCCCTGCCAGTCGGCGGGAAACGGCTTGCCATTCAACGTGCGCAGCAGGTCGAAGTTCACCGGGTCCGCCTGCAGCTTCACGTCGTGCACCGCGAGCACCGGCCCGCCTGTCTCGAACGTCATCGAGCCGCGCAGCCGGGACTTCGTCGTGCGCACATCCATGTCGCGAATCACGTAGTCGAGCTTCTGCAGCTCGCGCTCGTTGACGATGGCGAGATTCAGCCGCCCCCCGCCCGTCGTCGGCAAGGTGGGATACACCCATGCCACGTCGGCGAGCGAAACGGAATCGCCTGTCAGGTGGACCTTGTACCGCACCGGGAGGTCGCTTCCCCATACGACCTTGCCCTTCGCGCTGCCGGTGGAGTGTGGCAAATCCCAGTGCGGAGCGGTGAACCACGCGCTGTCCCCGAGCACGCGCGCCGCACCGCGGATGTTCCGCCACTTGAACGGCGGTGTCGATTCGTCGGCGTGCACGGTGTCCATCACGAATGCCTGCCCCGCCGAATCGGGATCGGCGATGCGGATGTGCGAGAGCGCGGCGTACGCGTTCGTCCACCGGTACGTCTGCGTCACCCCTTCGCGCGTCCGTCTGATCTCGTGATCCTTGCGGCCCACGTTCGCCCGGATCGCGCTGTCGCGCCGCGCACCGTGCAGTGAGTCGTCCACGTGCCAGGGAATGGTCAGTCGAAAACTGCCGCCGTTCCGGATGTGCACGCTGTCGAGGACCACGAAATCGCCGAACCCGCGCTCCGGACCGCGGGACTTTCGCTTGCTCGCGTCGATCTTGAACAGGCGACGGTAGTTCCACTGCCAGTTCTCATGCTGCCGGAGCACGATCGCCGGATGCTCGAGATCCACGCTGCTGAAGTAGAGACGCCTGTCCACGAGGTCGCGCGGATCGTAATGCAGCGTCACGCGCCCGGTCGCGACCACGAGCGAATCCTCATCGTCTCGCAACTCCAGGGAATCGATCGTCACGCCGGTGAGAAAGCTGCCGCTGATCCGGCCGACATGGACCTTGCCGTTGATCGACGCCTTCACGCGCGCCTGGATCGCATCGCGCACGGCCGACTGTCCGTATTCCGACTGCGTCGCGAACAGCGCCACGCCCACGACGATTGCGCCGAGCGCAACGAGCACGCACAGGCTGACAAGGGCAATGAGGTTGCGGCGTGTCATGCGGCGGAACGACGCGTCAGAAATCCGGCCCGATCGAAAAGGTGACGGTGAGGCGGCTCAGGAAGGTGCGCGACTGTGCAGGTCGAAACGTTGCCGGACAACTGCTGCCGGAGAGTTGCTCCAGGTTGCCCGCTGCATTCTGGACGGCGGGGATCCGATTGCCCGGGCTCACGCAGTAGAGCGGCGCAAACCCCTGCGCATTCGGCACCTGGTCGTAGTAGATCGCGCCGGAGGGTCGCGCGAATGGGTTGTACCCCACGTTCGCCTGAAAGGGCCCCACCGGCGTGAACACCCGGATCCCCACACCCGGTGTCCACTTCAGCCCGTTGAGCCAGAGCGCCGACGCCTTGTGATCGCTCCCCCCTACGCGCCGGCCACGCTGCCACACATCCCCGGCATCCGCAAACAACGTCAACTGGACGAGCTCCGGATAGAACGGGCTCCGCAGCCGCGCCTCGAAATTTGCCACGATCAGCGAATTTCCCCCGATGGGCACCACCCGCCGCACGCGCGACGTGTCCGGCACATCCAGGTACACGGTGTCCGCCGTGCTGCCCGGATGCGTCACGAAAGTGTTCTCCGCTATGTAGATCAGGTCACCGAGTTCGTTCTGCTGATATCCGCGAACGCTCGCCGCACCACCCGCATACAATCGCTCCTGCGGAGGAATGAATCCCACCGGCTCGCCAAACGACAGCGTCCGACCCAGCACGGTTCCCAGCCGCACACGGGCGGCGAGCGTGAACGACGCTCCCGCCGGCCGATAGACCGACGCATCGAGCAACCCCTTCAGGAACTGGATCTCCGGATCCGACCCGATTTCCCTTGCCGCACCTCGCACGTCGAGACGAAGCGCCGTACCCGACCGCGGATTGATGGAATTGTCCACCCGCAGTCGTTCCACGTGCGAACTCGCCACCGCCAACGGCCGGTTCCTGTCCGTGATCAGCGCGCGAGACTCCGCGTCGCACCGGTTGAACACCGCGCACAACAGCGCCGGCTGTGCCTCCGTGCGCCCGTACTCCAGCGAGTACGCCAGGCGGATGGAGATGTCGTCGAACAGCTCGTGTGTCACGGACGCTTCACCACCCACCAGCGTCGTACGCAGGAACGCCTGGTATTCCCCACGACGCTCGCTGTAGATGGACAGCGTCGGCGACGTACGCGTCCCGAACAACGAGGGCAGGCGCACCGTTGCCCCCGTGAAGTAATTGAGCCTGGCACTGAAGGTGTCCGCGCGAATGGCCGGGGCGCACAGGTTGCCCGATGCGATGCGCGTGGGTTGCCCATAGCCGATCTTGGAAACCTGCGCGGACAGGTCGAGACGTCGTGCATTGCCGAGGAAGTTCTTGTCGATCAACTGCACGCGCGCCTTGAAGCAGTCGAGCACCGCCCACCCTCCCTCCGTATCCAGCTGCCGCAGGTAGCCCTCGGCAACGACCACGTTGAGTTGCACGAGGGAATCGCCGCTGGCCTTCGCGCTGTCCACCGCGAGGGCAACTTCCACATGGCGGAAGAGGTCGGTCTGGTAGAGCGTGCGCTGGGCATCGATCACGTCGCGCTCGCGATACAGGTCGCCCTCATGCACGCCCAGCAACCGGCGGATGGTGGCATCCCCGAGGCGGCGCGGGGTTCCGGGCAACGGGTCATCACTCACGCGGATGGACCCGATGTGGGCCAGAACACCCGGCAGGATGTCCAGGTTCACCACCGCCAGCCGCGACAGCGTGTCCACGCGATAACCGGCGTTCACGTCACCGCGCGGAAAGCCGTTGTTGCGCAGCCGCGCCTTCATCGAATCGATCGCCGTCTGGATGCGCGTGACGTCGAAGATCATGCCGCGGCTCAGCCGCAGGGACAGGGTGTCGACGATGCCAGCGACCTCGCCAAGACCAGTCAGGCGCAGGGTGTCCACGCGAACCGGCTCGCCCTCCCGCAGCTGGAAGGTCACCCGCACGCCGCCATACCCGTCCAGCACCGGAACGACGGCCGTGTCCACGCGCGTGGAGAAATAGCCATGCCGGCGGTAGAACACGCGCAGTCGCCCCACGTCCAGCCGCAATTCATCACTATCCAGGCAGTGCTTGCTGCCGCCGACGCGAATGACACGACGCACCAGCTCGGACGGCGTGGTAGAGACACGCAGGGCGAGGTCGCTCGCACGGAAGACCGTGTTGCCACGAAATTCCAGCGATCGGACCTCACGCTCACCACCCTCGCACTCCAGTGATTGTGCGTGGGCGATCACCGGCGATGCGGCCAGCAGGGCGGCGATGAGCGCGACACGATACCGCGCTCCTCCGCGCCGCCGGCACACGATCATCCCGCGGCGCGCCCGGACGCGTGATGCTTGCCCAGTCGTCGCTCCTCGGGCAACAACGGCGTGCGCTCGAGGAACAGCCGCGCCACGTAGAATGCGGCCAGTCCCGTCACGATGCCCGCGCCAATCGCGGGAAGCAGCTCACTCGCCTCGAGTGGACGACGATACACGTACCCATCCAGGCGCGTGGTCTGGCGCTGCGACACTTCTTTCAAGTCTGCCATGCGGCTCGCGTTGAACGGCGAATGAGCGAAGGGACGTAACTTGCAGCTAGAGACACGAGGCGCCCGCGCGGCAGTACATCCGGCGGGCGCGGGTCTTCATTGACGCGTGTTCCTGACGCGGGTAAGTTCTCGCGCCTTCACAGCCCTGTCAACTGCTTACGCCAGAACATCATGCGCCGTTGGACCGCCCTGCTTCTGGCCGTGCTCGCGATCGCTTGTGGAGGTGGCGCCGACGGCGCCACCCGCCGCACGATCATCGATTCGCGCGACAACTACGATCCCCGCTCCCTGGACCCGGCGCTGTCCACCGACGTCCCCACCGGCCGAGCCGTGGGCTACCTCTTCGACGGCCTCACCAGGTTCACCCCGGAAGCCAGTGTGGAGCCCGCCCTCGCGACGCGCTGGGACGTCTCTCCCGGCGGCGATATCTACACCTTCCACCTGCGTCGCGGCGTCCACTTCTCCGATGGCACACCGTTCGTCGCCCGCCAGGTCGCGCTCAGCTGGCAGCGCGTGCTCGACCCCAAGGTCAAGGGCGGTCGCGGCTGGCCGCTCTATCCCATCAAGGGCGCCAAGGAGTTCGCGGACGGCAAGTCATCCCGCATAGACGGCCTCGCCGTTCCGGATGACTCCACCATCGTCGTGACGCTCAAGGAGCCGTTCGCCATCTTTCCCAAGCTGCTCGCCATGCCGGTCGCATCCATCGCGCCAGACCGCATTCCGGCCAACTTCGGCGAGGCACCAGTGGGCACCGGCCCGTGGAAGCTGGTCGAATGGAAGCACGACGATTACCTCCTCTTTGCCCCGAACAGGAAGTACTGGGGCACGGTGCCCAGGGCCGACTCCCTCAAGGCACGCATCATCGCCGAGCCGAGCACCGCCGTGGCCGAGTTCGAGAGTGGGAACGTGGACGTGCTCCAGATCCCGCAGGGAGACATCCAGAGCTGGCAAGAGGATACGGAGCGGAAGAAGCTGCTCCACTCCACGCCGTCGCTGGAACTGGTCTACGTGGCCATCAACACCACCCGCGGCCCGCTCAGGGATGTGCGCGTCCGCCAGGCGCTCAACATGGCGATCGACCGCCGCATCCTCGTCCGCAACCTGATCGCCGGCCGCGGCGATCTCGCCTCCGGCGTGATCCCACCCTCCCTGCCCGGCGGCGTCAAGACACGCATCGGCTACCAGTTCGATACACTCCAGG
This sequence comes from Gemmatimonadaceae bacterium, assembly GCA_014378185.1. Taxonomy (GTDB): domain Bacteria; phylum Gemmatimonadota; class Gemmatimonadetes; order Gemmatimonadales; family Gemmatimonadaceae; genus AG11. Next base: position 10,244 of record JACMOE010000403.1, read on the forward strand.
CGAAGAAGCTCCTGCGCGAGGCCGGCTATCCCAATGGCATCGACGTCGATCTCTGGACGTCCACCAACCCCATCTACGTCCGCATCGCGGAAACCCTCCAGGGGTACTTCCAGCTCTCCGGCATCCGTGCGAAGATCGTGCAGCGCGAGAGTGCGGCCGCACGCGAAGCGGCGCGAAAGGGCCAGGCGGACCTCTTCGTCAAGGACTGGTACGCAGATTACCCGGACGCCGAGAACTTTCTCTATCCCCTGCTCCACAGCGCGAACAAGGGAGTTGGAGGCAACGTGTCGTATTTCCAGAACGCGCAATTCGACAGCCTCGTCACCTCCGCTCGTCGCGAGCAGGACGAAACGAAACGGGTCGCGCTCTACACGCAGGCAGATCAGCTCGCGTTCGAGCAGGCACCCATGGTGTTCCTCTACTTCTACAATGAGCTGAATGCCGTGCAGCCATGGATCAAGGGCTTCGTGCCGCCCGTCATCTTCAACGGCCAACCGTGGACGACGGTGACCAAGACCACGGTGGGCAAGTAGCATGACGGCCTTCATCATCCGGCGCCTGCTGCTCTCCATTCCCACGCTCTTCGGCGTGCTCGTCGTCGCGTTTCTCCTGCTCTACGTGGCGCCCGGCGATCCGGTCATGGCCATGGTGGGTGAACGCGCCGACGAAGCCACCATCGCCCGCCTCCGCGCGGAACTTCGACTCGACGATCCGTTGCCCGTACAGTTCGGCCACTACATCGCGGGCATCGCCAAGGGCGACCTGGGCAAGTCATACATCACCAACCGGCCCATCCGGAAGGACATCCTGGAGCGCTTTCCGAAAACGCTGCAGCTTGCCGGCGCCGCCATGCTCCTGGCCACCGTGCTCGGCGTGACACTCGGCGTATTGAGTGCGCGACATCCCGGTGGCCTCATGGATCGGTTCGGTCTCGCCGTGGCCTATCTCGGGATCAGCTTTCCGGTGTACTGGGTGGGCCTGCTGCTCATCCTGCTCTTTGCGGTCACGCTGCACTGGCTGCCACCGTCAGGCTTCGGCGGCATCCGCTACCTCGCGCTTCCCGCGCTCGCCCTCGGCATGCGCTCCATCGCCTTCCTCGCACGCATGACACGCTCGGCCATGCTCGACGCGCTCGGCGCCGACTACGTGCGCACCGCACGCGCAAAGGGGCTGAGCGAGTTTCTCGTCGTGGGACGTCATGCGCTGCGCAACGCGATGATTCCCATCATCACCGTGCTCGGACTCGACTTCGGTGCCTATCTCACGGGAAGCATCCTCACCGAAACAATCTTCTCCTGGCCTGGGCTGGGTCGTTACGTGGTGAATGCCATCGCGCGGCGTGACCTGCCAGCCATCCAGGGCTCGGTGCTCTTTCTCAGCGCCGTGTTCGTGCTGGTGAACCTCATTACCGATATCGCCTACGCGAAGGCCGATCCGCGCGTGAGCTACAATTGAGCGACGCGGTCAGCCTCGACGACTATCAACGTGCTGCAACGCGGACCGTGAATCCGGCGTTGAGCGACAAGCAGCGCCTGCTCGACGCGGCAGCCGGCCTCGCGGAGGAAGCCGGTGAGGTGCTGGGACTCGTACGCAAGCATGTGATGCAGCAGCGAGCACTGGACCGTGCCACCGTGGTCGAGGAGCTCGGCGACGCGCTCTGGTGTCTCGCGATCGTCGCCGACACACTGGGTGTCACGCTGTCCGACGTGGCACGCGCCAACGAGGCCAAGCTTCGCGATCGGCATCCAGATGGATTCTCCGCCGGGACCTGACGAGAGCGTGCCGCCGCTCTGGTGTCGAGGCGCGGCGTCGGATACAATGGTGCGTTCGTGGTACTGATGTATTCGGGATATTCCGTCTCCTGACGGAGTCGATCCGTCAACGTCAGTTGCCCCTTTCTCGCGAGGTGCTCCATGCCAGCATCACTCCGCATCAACGTCGTGGTCGCTGCGC
>JACMOE010000404.1 GCA_014378185.1 Gemmatimonadaceae bacterium
CACGCTTCGGGTGTGGGACCTGTTCGATGCGCTGTGTCCCGGCGCTACGTGTGGGCCATTCAACGGCGACACGCTCGTATTCAGCGACGACACGCACATCTCTGCGGAGATGGCGGCGCTGCTCGGACCGGAGCTCCGTCGGGCAATGGCGCGGGCGATGACAGCGGGGCGACCAACACCACAACCAGCACGGGCACCACACTAACCGAGTGAAAGCTGGAACTTGATCTCTGATCTTCTGGCGACCACGACTCTCGCATCGAGGTAGCGATTCACGCGTCACTCGCGCGCGCAGCCCATGCCCGGCGCACGGAGCGGCATCCCAAGTTGTTCGACGAGCCAATCAGCCCTGAGCCCTCCCGACAGCGGGTCGTAAGCGAGCAGCGCAGCAACGTGTCCATGTCCGAATGTCGGGAGGGAGTCGTCCTCCTCTCGCTCGGCCGCGCGCGCAGAGTCGCGAGCGACCCCCGAGAGACGTGCGAAGTGTTCGACACTCACTCGCGTCCAATATGCGCGGAGCTCCCGCCGTTCGCGCTGGAGACGACACGAGGACATCGGCACGGACCGACGCCGCAAAAATTGCGTCACGCCGGCCGGCAACCAGTGGCGCCGCCAGGGCGCCCTCGCTCAATCCGATGAGTGCGAGCCGAGCCGAGTCGATGCCGGCAGGGGAATGCGGGAGTTGTTGCGGTCGCTTGGCGAGCTCCCTTGAAGGAGAGCCAGCTGGTCCACGCGCTGCCAACGCATGACCTCGCGGACGAGCGGCACCTGCCGATGTACCCGCTGACGCTTGGAGAAAGCCAAGCGAGTGATGCCGACCGACGGGGTGCACGCGACATTGAGCCTCGTGTCTTCGACACCGTATCAGAGCGGCGTGGTTGGGCTTCACTACGCTCGAAAGCGGAGTTGATGATGCGCAAGCGGCTGCGCCGTCACGTTGGTTGCTGAAGGGGCTTGCTGGGCGCGGGAACTGGCCCGACAACTTCTGCGGCAAGCGACCGACGCCAATCAATCCACCCCCGAATTGCCAGAACGAGGAAGACGAGGTACAGCACTGCGGTGATGTAGAGGTGCTTGTACGTGAACATGCCGACGTAGAGCACGTCCACGCCAATCCACACCAGCCAGTTTTCCACCTTCTTGCGCGTCATCAACCACTGCGCCACGAGGCTGGTGCTCGACAGGAAGGAATCCATGAATGGCAGTGCTGCATCCGTCGCGCCGCGGAGCAGCAATCCCAGCGCGCCGGCGCCAGCCAGCCCGATGACCGCGAGTCGCCCCCCAAGCTCCGGCGTCGTGCGTGACACTTGAAGCGCCGTACGATCCTCGCCGCCATACAGCCACTCATACCACCCGTAGAGCGACAGCAGCGCGTAGATGACCTGGAGACCCATGTCCGCGTAGAGTCTTGCCCGGTAGAATACCAGCGCATAGACGACGACGTTGACGATCGCCGTAGGCCAGCTCCATATATTCTGGCGGACGCTGAGATACACACTGAGTGCGCCGAGGACCGCTGCGAATAGTTCGAGTGAACTCATGCTCGATGAGGGGAGACGTTGTCGGGCGCTCTGTAACAGACGTCACAGGAACTTGCATGTCACATGATCTATTATTCCACCATGCTTATTTCACGATATTTCCATATAGTGCTCGCATGCCTGACGCTGGCCGCATCTCCGGCGTTTGCGCAGAAGCCGGCGAAGCCGGCAAAGCCTGTGGCTCCAGTCGTCAAGGCCGATACGACTGACGACGACTCGAGCGATGACGGCGACACGGGCGGTCGGCGGTTTCTTTTCGGCGTGGCTGGCGGTGCGTTGAACTATGACGCAGGACGCAGCGAGCGGGCACTTGGCGCCGTGATGCGCTGGGTGCCGGCGTCGTGGATATCGCTGTCGGCGACGCCGACCTCCGTGCGAGCCAACGAGGCGGCCACCTCCACCTTGCCGTCCAGGACCCGAAGTGGTCTCACCGACATCCCGCTCGATGCCACGCTATCCCACGGATTCGCGGGAGTGCCGTGGAGCCCGAGCCTGGCGGCGTCGCTCGGCGTCACGCTTCCGGTGGGCGATACGGCCAGCGGGCTTGGCTCAGGCGAAGTAGGCTACTCTGCCAGCGGTGGCATTGGCTTCGCGCCCGCCGAGGGCGTGTGGGTGCACGCGGGCGCCGGGCGATCGCTCAGCCGTTTCTCGGTGCAGTCCGCGTTCAGCAGCGGCTCGGGGTGGGGCGACGTGAGCGCCGGAACGTCAATCAGCAAGCACGTGGAAGCCAGCGTGGGATTCAGCAGCGATCTCGGAGCGGTGGACTCGACACTGGGCCGCTCCCGGTCGCTCGAGGGCGGCATGTCGTTCGGCATCGGCCGAGCGGGCACCCTGAACCTGTCCGCCAGCCATGGCATCAGCGGCGTGGCGCCACAGTGGAGTTTTGCGCTCGGCGTGGGCACCGCCTTCCCCTATCTCAGCCGTGTCGGTGGCGGCTCGACGAACGCGACGCTGCAGCAGACGTTTGGTGGCGGCACCCATGGCCTGGGCAAAGGCGGCGGGACGACCACGGGCACGACGACTGGCACGACGACTGGCACGAGCGGTCGGGGGAGAGGACGGAAGCCGTAACGGTCACCCCGCTCATTCCAGCCGGCGTGGCGCAACCGGATTGGAAGATCTTGTTGTCAGGACTTCAGGCGATCTTGGTGTACTTCAACCCGCGTTCCTGCAGCTGCGTCAGGGCCACGACCATCGCGGGAACGATGATGACGCCCGGCAGAAGTCCCGCAATGATGGCTGGCTTGATCTCCTCGGCGGTGCCGAGTCCGGCGGCGGCGAGCTTCCTCGTGGCGCCGGCGATCGTGTTGTTGCAGATGAGGAAACGCACGCCGCGCTTCTGGAGTGCCTCGACGGTCTGCTCGGGCGTCACCAGGCCAGCCGACGTTGCGTGCGACATCGTGAAGGAGTTGAGCGTGGCCGGGCTCTTCGTGCCACCGTCGGTGACTTCGTATTGCTCGCCGATCTTGAAGCGTGTCCACAGGGCGTCATTCAGCACGAATGGAATGCCCTCACCGTGCACACCGATGACGAGGTTGATGTCCTTCTCGGGCACCTTGAATGCGTCGCGCCACGCATCGAGATAATTCTTTGCCTGGGCAAGCGGCTTGCCGTTCTTGTGGGCTGCCGTGTCGAACACAGTGCGGTGCGGTGCGGTGAGCTCGTCCATCCAGTCGGAGCTCGTGGCGACTGTGCGGGGATCGAGTACGTCAGCGGCGTTCAGGGCGCGGGCGGTGGAACCTGCCGCGACGAGGGCCGCGGAGCCGGCGAGCACGCGTGCAATGAAACCGCGGCGGGGGGTGGGGGATCCTGACGTGTGGTTCGGCATGCGGTTCCTCGACTGGTTGGGGGGACATGCGAAAGCAGATCCTTCGACTCGCTTCGCTCGCTCAGGATGACACGGACATCGCGCAGGATGACACGGGGCTCGCTCAGGACGACAGACTTACCGGAATGGTTGACCGCCCTTGCGATTGTCGAGCACGAAATGAGCGCGCGCCGGCATCTGCACCTTTGGTAACGTACTCGCATTCATCACCGCAGTCGCAGGGATCACCTGGTTCTCGGCCAGCAGGAACGCCACGAGCGAATACACTTCACCTGGCGTCAGGGATCCCGGCGCCGTGAACGGCATGGCGCGATGCACGTAGTCGTACAAGGTAGTGGCGTAGGGCCAGTAATTTCCGATGGTCTTCGGAATGCTTGCGTCGGTGCCAAAGGGGAAACCAGCGCGCGGCTCCGCGCCAATGAGCCGTGGATAGGGGCCCTGCCCTTCCCCCCTGGGTCCGTGGCACGACGCGCATTTCGCCGCGTATGTTGTCGCGCCGCGGGCTGCGTCTCCGTCGCCAGCGGGCAATCCCGCGCCCGCGGGATTCACGTCGATATCGACGCGGGCGAGGATCGCAGCCGTGGCCGGAGTGCCGAGGCCAAGATACTCAGGCAATCGTGTCGCAGCGGACGCCGCCGGCAAAGCCTGCCCATCGACGTCGCCCGGCTTCTCGATGCGACAGGCCGCCAACACGATCGTGACGCCGAGCGCGAGGTAGCGGAGATTCATCATCACCCTCCGAAGTACACGCGACCATCCGGCTGCACGAGCCAGCTCCGAATCGCATTGAAGTGATAATCGGTGCCCGCGCCGCGTACGCGCCGGAACACATCGAGCATCGGCTGCACGTAACCCGTTTCGTCGATCGCGCGGCTCATCAGGTGCGCCGCGTCGCCGTTCCACTTCCACATGTGCTCGAAGCGGACATGCGCCATCGGTAGCACAGGGCTCGTGAACTCCGCCTCGGTCCAGCTCCGTCCTCCATCTGTGCTCACGTCCACGCGCGTGATCTTCCCACGACCGGTCCACGCGAGGCCGGTCACTGGCCACCAGCCGGGTGCCGCGGGCTGCCGCGGGTAGGCCGGTGACGTGATGATCGACTTGGCATCCATCACGAAGCTGAACTGTCGAGCGGTGCCGTCGGGCAGCGGGTCGGTGTACTTCGCGGTTTCGTCCTTCGACATGTTGGGCTGGTCGATGGCCTCGAGGCGCCGTATCCACTTGATATTCATGTTGCCCTCGAAGCCCGGCAGCAGCAGCCGTGCCGGATATCCATTGGGCATTCGCAGCGCTTCGCCGTTCTGCGCATAGGCGATCATGGCGTCGTCCATCATCTTCGCCACGGGAATGCTGCGCGACATGCGCGACGCATCACCGCCTTCGGCCAGCACCCACGTCGCCGCGCCTCGCACGCCAGCCTCCTTCAGCAGCGTGGCGACAGGCACGCCGGTCCACTCGGAGTTGCTGGTGAGCCCGTCCACCTCCTGCGGCGACATCTCGCGCTTAGGAGCGCGGTATGCGGCGCGCCCATTGCCGGAGCATTCGACAAAGCATGTGCGCGTCACGGCGGGAAAGCGCTTCAGCTGCTCGAGCGTGAACACGAGTGGCCTGTCCACCAGCCCGTGAATCGCGAGCTCGTAGTGCGCCGGATCGATGACCGCGATGCCATTGTGGTGCCGCTGGAAGTGCAGGTCTGACGGCGTGATGGAACCGATGACCGCCTGAAGCGGCGTGAACGTCGCCCCGGTGGTCACACCGAGTGGAGCGAGGGTGGGCGTCTCGAAGGGAGAGCGCACGCTAAGGGGTCCGGATGCCAATCCGGGAACGGTCGACGCGTCGAGCGGAGCCATGGGCAGCGTCGCAGCTGTCGGCGCGACGCCTGCTGGCGCGGCAACGGGCGCGGGCTTCGCCTGTTGTGCCAGCACGGATACCCGGCTTGCAACGACCGCGCTTCCGACGACACCAGCGGCGACGCCGATAGCGCGGCGCCGAGAGATTCGCGCATCAGTCTGATCGTCTCCGGTGGAATCG